>JABHIC010000401.1 GCA_018671205.1 Gammaproteobacteria bacterium | reverse complement strand
TGCCGTAGCGGAGATGCAGAGGTTAGGAGGAACCGCCGCATTTATCGATGCAGAGCATGCACTGGACTCCCAATATGCTGAAAAACTGGGGATCAATATCGATGATCTGCTGGTCTCGCAGCCCGATACCGGAGAGCAGGCTCTGGAAATTACCGATATGCTGGTTCGCTCTGGAGCGGTTGATATTGTTGTTATCGACTCTGTGGCAGCCTTGACCCCGAAGGCCGAGCTGGAGGGGGATATGGGGGATACCCATGTAGGTCTGCAGGCTCGACTGATGTCGCAGGCCCTGAGAAAGCTCACCGCTAATATTAAACGCTCCAATACCCTAGTAATCTTTATCAACCAGATCCGCATGAAGATCGGGGTATCCTATGGGAGCCCGGAGACCACAACGGGAGGCAATGCACTTAAATTTTATGCCTCGGTACGGCTCGATATTCGCCGGACGGGAGCGATAAAGAAGGGGGATGAGATACTGGGTAATGATACCCGGGTCAAAGTGGTGAAAAACAAGGTCGCTCCACCATTCAAACAGGTAACCTTCGATATTCTTTATGGAGAGGGAATCTCACGAGAGGGCGAGATTATCGACCTTGGTGTGGACCAGGGGATTATTCAGAAGTCAGGCTCCTGGTACAGTTATGGTAGTGAGCGTATTGGTCAGGGTAAGGATAATGTACGTAATTTTCTAAAAGAGAATCGTGAAATGGCCGCAGAGATTGAGCAGCAGATTCGGGCCAAGCTGCTGCCAGAGCGTGAAGTAAAGCTGGCGGTGGTGGAGGGGGAGACTGCAAAAGAGAGTATAGCGGCTTGATCCTGGAATCATCACATCACCAGTAAAATGATCAGGTGATTTTAAATTTAATATATCTATTAATGCCTTATTTCTATTTTTTGCGCTCAATTAGAGGGTTCTGAGTTGATGTGATGGTAGATATTTTCTTGAAATATCCCTATTTTTTTATAATTAGTAAACTCTTATGGAGAAAATGCTAGATTTCTGATATAATCTCTGGGTTTTTTTTATAGGCTCCGTTTATGGCCCGGATGGCGAAATTGGTAGACGCAAGGGACTTAAAATCCCTCGGTGGAGACACCGTGCCGGTTCGACCCCGGCTCCGGGCACCATATAGCGGCCACATCTGTTCTGTTTTTAATAAGGATATTTGAAACATGATATTACATGACGAAAAAGTGACAGTAGGCGATCGGGTATGGGATTATCACAATGAGTGGGGGGAGGTCATTGCCACGACGGATGAGGATTTGGTCGTCTATTTTGATAATGGAAGCTCCTATTACTACAACCCCAAGAGCGAAAACCACCAGAAAAGTCCGACCCTGTTTTGGGGAGAGTCTGAAATGGTTGCCCTATAAAGTTATTTCTGAATTTGTTCTCAAATTTATTCCAAAATCTATTCATGGGCGGCCTCTTGGGTTACAGTAGCCAGATTGTGATCAGGGCAGGTATTTTCTATATTTTTGGAGAACAATGATGAAAAAACTCTTTTTTGGTGTTGTATTAACCTCCGTTTTGGTTGTTCCTGTTAGCTTTGTGAGTGCTGCTGAAGGAGTTTCAACGCATGTCGAAGAGAGTCGGGCAGTAGTGAAGCAGTTGCATGCCAATCTGAAAATGGCACTGGTTGCCGGAATGAAGGAGGGGGGGCCAACCGCTGCTATTGCGGCCTGCAACGTGCAGGCACAACCGATTACAGCGGCAGCTTCCAGTCGTCGTACCGGGTTGCATGTAGGTCGTACCAGTATGCGCCTGCGTAACTCGGAGAATGCACCGGATGCGTGGGAAATACGGGTACTTGAGCAGTTTGAGGCGCGCTCATCAGCGGGAGAGGCGCTCTCTACGATGGAGTATCATGAGGTGGTTGAGCAGAAGGGGGATAAGGTTTTCCGTTATATGAAGGCTATTCCCGCCGGTAAGCCCTGTATGGTCTGTCACGGGGAGCTGATTGCTACGGATGTACTGAAAAAAATACGGGTACTCTATCCTCTGGATCAGGCGACCGGGTTTAAACCAGGTGATCTGCGCGGTGCCTTCACCATAAGTCAGCGTCTGGATTAAGGCGCTATACTCCCTGTTTGGGAATGGTATACAAAGAGTGGCTGCCGCTTCTTATGAGCGGTGGCCACTCTGTGGTTTGGATATAAAAAACTGTTTCGAGGAGAATGACGCAGTGAAAAACATGGTTCATCTATTAAAGCTACTCTCTACTTTTGATGCTGTTGGGATTACATAATACGACGCTCCATGCGGCGGCAGCGGAGGGGGAAACCACAGCGCAAAAGAGCAAGAAAATAGTTCCGAATAAGGTCTGTATCCGCTGTCACTCGGATGAGGATGAGAAGATAGAGACCCTGGATGATGGTACAGAGGTTTATATCTATGTAGATGAAGAGAAGTTTGAGGAGAGTGTCCACGGGCGTCAGAACTGTGTGGGCTGTCATACCAATATCACAAAAAAATACCATCAGGAGCAGCCCACCATCTCGGTAAGTTGTGTTCAGTGCCACCAGGAGCAGTGGGAGAAACAGCAGGGTGAGAGTGACCCGAAGTATCAGCGTCTGGATGTGGTAATGCAACAGATCGACAGTTATATGCACTCTGTTCATGCCCGGCCAAGTCTTGCCGACCAGTCTAAAACCAATGCAACCTGTCACGACTGTCATGATCCTCATACTATCGGTACCCTGGGAAGTGAGGCGCGTGCTGACCACCGTCTGAGGATCCCGGAGATTTGTGGAAAGTGTCATCAGGAGGCGAAAGAGGCCTATCTTGGCTCCATTCATGGCAAAGAGGTGACTGAAAAGGGGAACAGTGAGGCAGCGGTCTGTTCCGACTGCCACACCTCGCACAATATTGGCTCCCCGGATGAAGATGCGATGAAGCTGACCATTACCCAAAATTGTGGTAATTGTCATGAGACCTCATTCAAGACCTATATGTCCTCTTATCATGGACAGGTCAATCGGCTCGGTTATACCAATACGGCAAAATGTTACGATTGTCACGGCAGCCATGACCTTCGTAAGGTTGATGATCCAGCCTCAGCCGTACATCAGGATAACCGTCTGAAGACCTGTCAACAGTGTCATGAGGATGCTCCTGAGGGGTTCCTTGGTTTCCATGCGCACGGAAATGCGGATGATTTTGACCGTTATCCGATGATCTGGATGACCGCCAAATTTATGAATCTGCTGATTGTCAGTGTATTCCTCTTCTTCTGGACTCATGTCCTTTTGTGGTTCTATCGTGAATATCAGGAGCGTAAAGCGGGTAAAGGGTATCGCCCCCCCTCTGAAGCAGAGCAGGGTTCAGGTGAGCAGGTATTTTTCCGCCGTTTCACCGCAGTCTGGAGAGTTATTCATCTGCTATTTGCAATGAGTACGATGACTCTGGTGTTGAGTGGCTCAACCCTGCTCTTCTCTCATACCGCATGGGCTCCCTTTGTGATCAACCTGCTGGGTGGTCCCGAGGTGGAGGGGATTATTCACCGCACCGCAGCGGTGACCTGGCTCACGGTGTTTATGGTCCATTTCGGTATTGCGCTCTACAATATTATTGCGAACCGTAAAACCTTTCGCTGGTTTGGCCCCACCTCTATGATCCCCAATCTTCAAGACCTGCGTGATGTGGCCGAAATGTTCCGCTGGTTCTTCGGTAAGGCGGAGCGCCCCAGTTTTGACCGCTGGTCTTACTGGCAAAAGTTTGATTACTGGGCTCCGTTCTGGGGTGCCGGGGTCATTGGTCTGAGTGGTATGATGCTCTTTTCACCCACCTTGACAGCGATCATTTTGCCCGGTTCGGTATTTAATATTGCGACTATTATCCATGCTGAAGAGGCGCTGCTGGCGACCATGTTCCTGTTTACGGTTCACTTCTTTAACGCCCACTTCCGTCCGGATAAGTTCCCAATGAGTACAACTATCTTTACCGGGGCGATTCCACTGGATGAGTTCAAGCATGAGCACCGTCTGGAGTATGATCGTCTGAAAGCGAGTGGTGAACTATCCCGGTACCTGATGAAGAAACCGTCAAAGGCGATGCAGACAGGCTCTAATGTGCTGGGAGCACTCTTGATCTTCGTTGGCTTGACGCTATTGACACTGGTGACGATTGGTTATGTCAGTATGCTATAGTGGTAGGGATGGCACCATTACCGTATTAGAGGAGATGAGTTATGTTTAGGAAGCAGGCGTTATGGGTCACAATGATGCTGCTGGTCGTCTCCTCGGTTGATGCCGCTCATACCATTCATGATTTTGTTGCTCACAACGATCTGGAACGGGTCTCTCAGTTGCTGAAGGAACATGCGACGTCAGTGGATCAGGCGAATCGCTATGATGAGCGTCCTCTCCACCTGGCGCAGACCCCGGAGATGATCGAGCTACTGATCAGGAGAGGTGCCGATGTTAATATCGAGAACCACTTTGGTGATTCGCCACTGCTGCAGGCGGTCTATAGGGGAGACCATGGGTTGGTCGAATTACTGATTGAGCGTGGCGCCAATATTGATCACAAAAATCGATTTGGGGATACCCCGCTACGAGAAGCGGCTAGACGCGACCTGATTGTGATGGTTCAGATTCTGGTTGATCGTGGGGCAAATCTGAATATGCAGAATCGACACGGGGAGACCGTTCTTCACGCGGCTGTTCGCAGAGGGAACCACTCGATGGTGAGGGTCCTGGTAGCGGGGGGTGCGGGTGTGGATATCGAAGATGAGGATGGTTACAGTCCGATCGATTTGGCTGTGGGTTACAATATGAAAAAAGAGCTGACTGTCCAGAAACGGAGGAGGTAACCATGTGGCGCATCTGGTTACTGATTGCGTTGTTGGTGGCGGTCGTTGTGGTGTTGGTACGTCTGTGGAGACGTGGCTAAGTTGATACCCATGCGTTGATCCGTTCTCCGCTGTGGCCCAGGCTATCCTCTCCCATCAGATAGAGATAGGCGCCCATCAATCTTTTTGGTTCCGGGTTCTGATTGGGGTTCTCCCCCGGAAATGCCTTGGCGCGCATCACCGTACGGGCCACACCCGGGTCGATGGTGTTGACTCGAATCCCCTCGCTCTCCAGCTCATCAGCCAGAATCTGCGCCATCCCCTCATTGGCAAATTTAGAGGCGGAGTAGGCCCCCCAATAGGCAATGCCTCGTTGTCCTACGCCAGAACTGGTGAAGAGAATGGCCCCCTGATGGGACTGTTTGAGGAGTGGAATACAGTGTTTGGTGAGTAGAAACTCTGCCGTGACATTGACTCGAAAGACGGTCTCCCACTGCTTCAGCGAGAAGTGCTCCATTGGGCTGAGATCTCCCAGATGAGCGGCATTGTGGAGCAGCCCATCGAGGTGCCCCATCTCCTGTGCGATCCCGCCTGCCAACCCCTGATAGTCTGACTCTTCCGCCTTGGAGAAGTCGAGAGGAAAGAGGTACGGTTGTGGGTGGCCCGCTGTCACGATAGCATCATAGGTATCCTCCAGACGGAAGAGTGTACGGCCTACCAGTAGAACGGTGGCACCATGTGCGGCATAGCTCTCTGCTGCGGCACGTCCAATGCCCTCTCCGGCTCCGGTGACCAGTATTGTGCGGCCACTCAGCAGGTCAGGGCGGGGTATGTAGTTTTTATCCATTGCTGTTATTTTCTTGAGGTTGTAGATCTTTTGGGCTACGGGTCAGCTTCTCTACCGGGGAGGGATCAATCAGCTCACTCTTGGGGTGAATGCCCATCTCGGTAAATCGTCGTGCACCGGGCAGTACGTTTCTCTCCAGTGAGCTGACCGCCTTATTAAAGGCATCGACGCCACTGCCCAGGCTTTTACCCAGCCTGGTGAGGTGGTTGCTAAAGGTGGTCAGACGCTCATAGAGCTGAACCCCCACCTCGCGGATTGTCTCTGCATTTCGCGCCACCTCCTGCTGCTTCCAGCCAAAGGCGACTGCACGTAGCAGAGCGACCAGACTGGTGGGGGTGGCCAGAATGACCTTCTCTTTCAGGGCATCCTCCAGCAGGGTATGGTCCCGCTCCAGAGCACTGCTAAGGAATTGGTCCCCCGGAATAAAGAGAACCACAAAGTCGGGACTCTCCTCAAACTGGGACCAGTAACTCTTGGCGGCCAACTCCTTGACCCGTTTTCGTACATTGCGACTGTGGCGCTCCAGCTCCCGGTTGCGCTGTTCATCCTGAGTGGCCTCAGTGGCGCTGATATAGGCATCCAACGGGGTCTTTGCATCAACAATAATGGCACGCTGGTCGGGCAGGTGGATCACCATATCCGGGCGTAGCAACCCCTCTTCTCCCTCAATCGACTCCTGCTGGATAAAATCGGCATGCTCTACCATCCCCGCTAACTCCGCCAGCCGTTTCAGTGTCAGCTCACCCCACTGCCCCCGCACCTCGGGGCGACGTAGTGCCTGCACCAGGTTACGGGTCTCTTGCTGTAGCTGCTGCTGGGTCAGGGTGATGCTCTCCAGGTGGTGGGTGAGGGCACCGTACTGCTCCTTACGCTCCTTCTCGATCTCCCGTAGCTGTTTGTCACTCCTCTCCAGTGTGGTGCGGATCGGCTGCAGTAGCGCATCAATTGCCTGTTGCCGCTCCTTTAATACCCCTTCTGACGCTGTGTGGTGCCTGCTGAGAGACTCTTGTGCCAGATTGAGGAAAGAGGCACTGTTCTCTTTCAGTGCAGCGTGGGTGAGGGTATGCAGGGTCTGCTGGAGCTGCTCCTGATTCTCACTGCGTGCATGGTCCAGACGCTCCTGTAGATGGTTGCGTTCACTCTGTAGCGTGGCCTCCAGGCGGGCATTGTCGGTTCGTAGCTGGCTATTTTCCTGCTGGCTCCGTTCTGCTCTGCGCCACAACAGCAGGGTGATCGGAAGCAGACCGATCAGGAGCAGTAGCAGCAGGGTTAATGAATCCACTGCAGGATATCTCCGGGCTGGTCGATGATTCCATCGGCCCCCCAGTGTGAGATCTCATCCTCCGGCGTGAGGTAGCCAAAGCGGGCCGCCAGGGTGGTCATCCGGGCGCGTCTGCCCGCCTCAATGTCACGGCGGGCATCACCGACATAGAGGCAGAGAGAAGGCTCCAGTCCGAGCTGTTCGCAGGCGTACAACAGAGGTCTGGGGTGGGGTTTTGGCTCTGTTGTGGTATCCCCACTGACAATGCAGGCGGCACGCTGGGTAAGTGCAAGCTGCTCCATCAATGGCTCGGTGAAACGGGCCGGCTTATTAGTGACCACTCCCCAGCGAATGGACTGCTCCTCTAGCTGGTTGAGCAGGGGAGCCATACCCCTCATCAGCGTGGTCTCCCGGGTCAGGTTTTGTCGATAGATAGAGAGCAAGCGCTGCTGATGATCGCTGAATTCACTCTCATCCAACCCCTCACCAAAGCCGAGTCGGATCAGCGGGGCACTGCCATTAGAGGCAACAGCCCGGATCGACGCCAGTGCAAGCGGCTCTCTGTTCGCTCTGATCAGGGTCTGATTCAGTGCGTAGGCAAGGTCAGGAGCGGTGTCGGCCAGGGTGCCATCGAGATCGAATAAGACGGCTTTGTAACCCACCTTCAGCGCATCCTCACTCATCCACGAGTAGTCTGGCGTGGGCAAAATAGTTGACATCAACATTACCCCCCAGGCTGTAGACCATTGTCAGTGGGTTGTAGTGCATCCCGCTGAGGTCATCCAGCGCGAGGTTGGCACTACGGCACCACTGCTCCATCTCCGCAGGCTTGATGAATTTATCATGCTCATGGGTCCCCTTTGGGAGCAGGTTGAGGATATATTCAGCGCCGATGATGGCCATCATATAGGACTTTAAATTGCGGTTAATGGTGGAGAAGAAGAGCTCACCCTCCGGCTTGACCAGCGCACTACAGGCGCGGATGGTCGATCCGGGGTCAGGGACATGTTCCAGCATCTCCATACAGGTGATTATGTCATAGCTGCCGGGAGCCTCCTGCGCCAGTGCCTCAACGGTAACCTGTCGATATTCGACCTCCAGCTGGGACTCCAGCAGGTGGAGTCGTGCCACAGAGAGGGGGGCCTCACCCATATCGATACCGGTCACTATCGCACCGGCTTGTGCCATCCCCTCGGAGAGGATCCCCCCTCCACAGCCGACATCGAGAATCTTTTTACCCGCCATAGAGGTAAAGTGCTCGATATAATCGAGCCGCAGAGGGTTCATGTCATGCAGGGGTTTGAACTCGCTATTGCGATCCCACCAACGGTGGGCAAGTGCCTCAAACTTGGCGATCTCGTCAGGATCAACATTCTCCTGGTGATCCTCACTGTGCTGCTCTTCTCTATTTTTCATGGGCGGATTTTACCTTGCCAATGCCTGCTCTGTCGCATCACTTTTTCGCTTTCCAGGGTCAGTAGCTCGCCCTCGTGCAGCAGATGTTGTCCATTGACCCATACCTCACGTACCTGATTACGCTGTGTCGCATAGACCAGATGTGAGGCCACATCGTAAATTGGCTGAGACTCCAGACCACCGAGATCAATGGCGATCAGATCAGCGGCCTTGCCGGCAACCAGCGAGCCGACCAGAGACTCCAGGCCGATCGCACGAGCCCCACGTAGTGTGGCCATCTCTAGTGCCTGGTGGGCAGAGAGGGCGGTTGCATCCCCCGCGACCCCCTTGGCCAGCAGGGCTGCGGTACGCATCTCTGCGAGCAGGTCGAGGTCGTTGTTACTGGCCGCACCGTCGGTACCCAATGCAACATTAACTCCTGCCTTCATCAGCTGATCCACAGGAGAGAAGCCACTGGCCAGTTTGAGGTTGGACTCCGGGCAGTGAACTACCGAGACATTACGCTCTGCCAGCAGCTGAATTTCATCCTCTGTAAGCTGGGTCATATGGACTGCCGCAAGGCGCGGTCCCAACAGCCCCAGCTGCTCCAGTCGTTTTAGTGGGCGGATGCCATGCGCGGA
>JABHIC010000400.1 GCA_018671205.1 Gammaproteobacteria bacterium | reverse complement strand
GCAGGGGGGGGGAGTAACGACCCCTGCGGTACGTGGGGTCTCCGCAGTTCTGGGGGGAGATATGCTCTCCAGGGTCTGGGCAGAAGAGGTGAGTGATTCAGATATGGTGGTGATCGATACCTCACTCCGTCTGGAGCAGGCGCGACTGGATTATCTGTTGCGTCAAGTCAGTAGCGTGCTATTGCCGGTGGATGTCAGTGCGCTCGACCTGGAGCAGTTTGAACAATATTTTAGTGAGCTGATTAAACGGATCAGGATGGTAAAGAGCCGTCTGGTTGTGGTGGCTACCCACTGTGCGGAGCAGGGGTTACTGAAGGTGGTACAGCTTCGTCAGGAGCTGGATCAGTTTCAGATTCCACTAGTGATGAAATTGGAACAGGTGGCGAGCGAGTCCCAGGCGGACGCTCTGGCACAGATGTTGCTCAGTGAGGATATGCGGGTGGACTCCGTGTCAGGAAACCGTCTTGGCAGAGCACTCCGTCCAGCAATGGCTCGTGCGGCCTCTATGGTGGATGCTGTTGATGCACTCTCCGGGATTGTGGATGAGGTTACGGGGGGGGTACTGGAGGAGGGGAGGATTGAGCGAGAAGAACCACCCTCTCCACTGCAGCCGCAGAAAGAGAGAAATCAGAGGCTCTCGATGGAGAATGAGCGATTGAGACGTTCCTGAAGGGGGATGTGAGATCCATAATATAATGATCGATGCAGCTGGCGACAGATGCGTTAAATTCAGGAGATTGATAAAATGGCAAATATAGCACCGGTAAGTATAGTTGATAGCAGCCCGAACCTTCCGAAAGCAGTTGAGTCTAGCCATGACTTACAACAAGTGATCAAGCAGAAACAAGAGAATAAAGAGAATTTAGAAGCTGATTCCACAGAAAAGGTTGCGATTGAGGCTAATCTGGCAGCGAGGGATGCCAATGAGGCCTCTACCGTATCCACGCTGACGGCAGAGATTCTGACAGAGGCTGCTGAAGTAGCCAAAGAGCAGACCGCTCATGCGGTTGAGGTGACAGCACTGGCTGAGCGGGTGACCGGCTTGGCAAAAGAGGCGACACAACGTGCACAGGTAGCCCGTAAACGTGCAGAGCAGTCGACCATTGAGATGCGCAAGGTGATTGACCGGGAACAGGAAATTGCCAATCGTGCGAATCAGGCGGCACGTGATGCAGAGCAGATTGCCACTCTGGCACAGCAGGCCTCTGCTGAGGCCACTGATGCGATTGAGCAGGCTCGTGGTGCCACACTGGAAGCCAACGGGGTGATTGGAGAGGCACAGAAAATCTCTGAAGAGACTCAACAGGCGACAGAAAATGCGCGTCAGGCGACCCGCAAAGCGGTTGAGGCAGCGCGTGGTATGGAGAAGATCAGTGGTGATGTTAAACAGATATCAGAAGGGGTTACCGCTACCATCAGAAAAGCCTTTAGTGAAGATCCTGCACAGAAACATCTGGTTCGTAGTAAAACTGACAAACTGAAGCAGCGTGCAGAGCAGTTAAGAATGCATACACAGGAGATGCGTGAAAAGATTGCTGCGGTTAGTGAAAAATAGCCATCTTCATCCTGGCCGATGGTCAACCGAAGCGAGGTGACACCTCTCTTAATTTATTTAGTTAGTTTGGTGTCATCGCTTTGGTGTAACGGCAGGGTGACGGTAAAACAGCTCCCCTCCAGATCGGTACGGTTTTTGGCGCTTACCCCTCCACCGTGGTGGGTAGCCACCAGGCGCACAATGTAGAGCCCAAGCCCCAGATGGGGGCGTTCCGGGTTACTCTCTTTGCGAGAGGAGACCATGGATTCAAATAGGGTGTCGCGGATCCCCTCATCAATGGGCGGTCCCTCGTTGAGAATAGATATCTCAATACCCCGTCTCTTCTGATGCACAACCCGAACATTAATCGGAGTGCCAGGGTCACTGTAGTCAACGGCATTATTAAGCAGGTTGTCGAGTAATTGCTCAATGGCATAGGGCCAGCCCCGGATAGGGATGGCATGGTCAGGCAGCTCAATCTGGAACAGTTGCAGGGTATGGGTGTTCTGGTAGTTGTCGAGATACTCATCCAATAACTCGTGCAGATCAAAATCCTCTTCGCTACCGGGTGCCAGGGCCTCATCAAAATTGGATGCCTCTGTCAGACTCTGAACCATGGAGCCGAGCCGACCAATCCCTTTACGGCTTTTACGGAGATATTTCTGACTCTTCTCGGTTCTGGGAATCTCCCGTTCCAGATGTTCCAGTGAGGTGGCGACGATGTTCAGAGGGTTGAGGATCTCATGTTTGAGCATTCGTGGCATACGTTCCAGATAATGGGTGTAGCGAGCGAGCTTCTGTAGCATAGAAGAGATACTGCGTGAGAGGTCACCGAGCTCATCCAGAGCATGGCGTTCTGTGAGAATTTTTTCTGTTACGATGCGGCCACTTTCGTCAATGGATGCGCTGGTCTCTTCTCGTAGACGGTGAAGCCGCAGGGTCAGGCGGGTCGCGATAGTGATTAGTATGAATGAGGCGACCAAGATAACCAGTAAGGTTGAGCCGACCACATTTTCCAGTGCAATTCGTAGTTGAGAGAGGATTCTGAGATTGCTCTGCTCAGCAACCACGACACCCAGCTCACCCTCTTCACCATGGATTGGATAGATTATGGTGATAACATCGGCCAGCCCATCATAAGAGGGGCGTATCAGCCTCTGCTCTTCCCCGTTTTTAAGTGCCTGATCAATCGCACTCCATGAGAATTCACGGGTATCACGAATTGGTTCATCAAACTGTTGAATTGGCGCACCTAAAATCCACTCAAACAGGGTGGCGGTAACGAGGTTGCGTTCATCATCCTGGCTGAGGGTCGTCAACAGAGTGCCGGTAGTTGCAACAATTCTGCGGTGGCGGTCAGTAATAGAGAAGCGGGCATCCGGGAGGTCAATGGCATGGATCATCCGTTCCATCGAGGGTGCGGGTAGAAAAACACGATTCATATAGGCCTCTGTCCACTCCTTGAAGGTGCCAATCTCGGTTTTTAGGGTACGGCTCTCCGGCTCATCAATGTCGATGATTGAGAAGGAGAGGGCAGTGGTCTCATTGATCAGTTTTTTGGGAATTTTTAGCTCAATCACATAACCGGTTGAGGTGGAATGCATAGAGGCAACGAAGGCACGCTCATGCATTCCCGTGGTGGGTTTCTCCCACGACTCATCCATTTGATAGATGCTCATTAGCCCTGCCCGGTAGGCGGTTGCCAGATAATTTTGTGGGGATTGATTTTGATGTTGCAGGAAGATACGGAGGTGGTCACCACTATCAACCCGTAGCCCTTTACTGCGTCGAAAGAGGGTCTGGTTGTCCGTTACCCTGAACAGGGCATAGATGTGGCGTTTATCATCAGAGACACCCAGCAGGTGTTGATAGGAGAGATCCCCCGTGTTGTACTGTTTTCCCCCCTGAAGAATGTGGTTTTGACCATACTCAACAGCGCGTGAGAGAATGGGGATCCACTCCTCAAAGCCGGGGTCATCAAGGTCGGGGGTCTCTATTAACTCATGCGCATAGAGATCCTGTTCATTACTTAAGGCGTGGGGAATCCCGGTCTCTGGATTGAAAAGTGCCTCATTGTTATGGAGTACGGTTGCCACCGCCTGGGCGGCCATTGAGAGTGCATTTTCCTGTCCCTGTTGGAGAAAATGTTTCATCTCGACCAGTATTTTGTAGCCCATCACCGGGGTGGTGAGAAAGAGAATGATGGCAAAGATCAGCTT
>JABHIC010000399.1 GCA_018671205.1 Gammaproteobacteria bacterium | reverse complement strand
CCCATCCATCTCCGGCATCTGCATATCCATCAGGATCAGATCAAATGCTCCTTGGGTCCACTGCTCAATCGCCTCTCTGCCATTGCTCACCACCTTGACCTCAAGCCCCATACTCTCCAGGATACGTCGCTCCAACAGTTGTAGTTCCAGGGTATCCTCAGCGATCAGTACCCGACCACTAAAACGCTGGTTGATCACCCTCTGCGCTGGCTGCTTCGACTGCACCAGTAGTGGCCCCTGCTGATAGGGAAGGATCACCTCAAAACGTGAACCGCTGCCCAGCTCACTCGCCACCTCAATAGTTCCCCCCATCAGCTCTGCCAGTGCTTTCGAGATATGAAGTCCCAGTCCGGTTCCACCGAAACGGCGTGAGATAGTATTGTCGGCCTGTTCAAAAGGGAGAAAGAGACGGCCCATCACCTCTGCACTCATACCAATTCCCTGATCTTCAACCATAAAATGGACTTTCCCCTCGCTATGCTCCACCCAGCATTCCAGGGTCACTTTTCCCTGCTCGGTAAACTTGATCGCATTGCTCAGCAGATTGATCAGAATCTGTACGATACGTCGCCCATCGCCATTCAGTTGATGGCTCATCGGCGACCTCACGGAAACCTCAAAATGAAGCCCCGCATCAGCAATACGAACCGCGAAGATATTTTGAATCTCCTCCACCAGTAGATCCAGATTAAAGTAGCCCTGATCAACCTCAAACTTGCCAGAGGTAATCCTGGAGAAGTCGAGCATATCGTTAATCAACGCAAGCAGAGCCCGGCCAGAGATCTCGATAGAGTGTAGCAGTTTGTACTGATCCGGAGTCAGATGCCCCTCAATGAGAATCTCACTATTGCCAATAATGGCACTCAGCGGGGTTCTCAGTTCATGGCTCATTGAGGCAAGGAAATCATCCTTCGCCTTGTTCGATTGTCTCGCCCGATCGGCACTCAGCAGTGAACGCAGATCATTCATCACAAATACGGCCCCACGGAGCACTCGCCGACCATCGCTCTGTTGATAGAGTGGGGAGCCTGACAGGTGAACCGGAATCAGGCTTCCATCGGCATGTTTTGCCTCCCAGTCCACCAGTGACCTCTCCTTCTGTTCAGTAAAGAGACGGCCATAGGGGGTCATTTTGAGGAGCTTCCAATCCCTATTTTCAGCCATCGCCAATTGAATCAGTATATGGGTGCGCCCATTACACTCAATCCGTAGCAGCTCGACCGCTGACTCCACCGACCCTCCCCCTCTCTTCTTCCAGTGGCAGCCCTTCTTATCCCCCTCTCTACGGCCACTCATCACCGTGCCAGCACCATTCATCCTGCTGAGCAGGCCGGGCCACTCACTTTCCGGTAACAACTCTGCAATCGCCCGCCCCACCAACTCTCCAGACGAATAGCCAAAAGTTGTATCAAAACCTTGACTGGTCAGAAAGATAGCGCCAACAACGCCCCCTCTCTCTTCCAGATCAGCCACCAACAGAGGGATCGGTGCCTCACTCAATACCTTATGAAAAGCTTCATGATCCTCATCATGTAATCGTTGAGTACGGCTCTTGAAGGAGTCTAGCAGCCCATCAAGACCCATCTCGCCCACACTCTCAAACAGGATATGGAATAATTGACCCGTCAGCAGCTCCTCTGGCTTTCCAAGCAACCGCTTCAGCTTCTGGTTAACCTGGAGGATGACCCCCTCCTGATCAACCACAACCAACCCCTCATCCAGCGACTCCAGAATGGAGTGATTCTCCCGTACACGCTCCTCCAGTGCGTTATTGGTTGCCTTCAGCTGCTGGTCACTACGCTGCTGTGCACGGAGCAGCTGGTTAAAACTTCGTATCAACACCCCAATCTCATCCTTACGCAGTCTGTTTTCTACCGCCAGCGGGAGATCGCCACTCTCTGAGAGCTGCTGCATAGTGGTCGAAAGGTGTAACAGAGGCGGAATAATCCGCAGATAGAGGTAGAGCAGAATCGAGAGGACCAGAACCACCAACAGAGCGAGCAGCAGCAACTCGTCCATCCACGGCTGGAGCCACTCAAACGCATGGTAGATTTCATCTACATTGGCGCTCTTCCTTTCATTCTCAACCACTTGATCCAGCAGATTAATGACCTGTACACCAGCAGAGAGAAGCAGACCAGTGACCACCAGCAATAGGGTGATGACCGTGCTACGGATCTTCATTCACACACTCCGGGGTCACCCCTGACGGGTGACGACTGTTACTGCTGCTACACAATGGAAAATCCTCCGATTCTGTATCTATCCGCCAGCGAAAAACTATAACAAAACACTATCCAATATCATAAAGGGCAGCTCTAACTATGCATCAATTCCCAGGGACGACGAACCTCTTCAATCAATTCAGCAGGGCTGAAATTCCTCGACTTGCGTATAAACTCTTTGCCATCAAGAAAAACGAGGATCGTAGGTACCGCAAAGACACCGTATTGACCGGAGATCTCCGGAGCCTCTGTGATATCAATATAGTAATGGGAAATTTCCGGGTAGTGCTCCTCAAATAGTGCGATCAATTTGGGACGCAACACCTTGCAGACATTACATTGTGGTGTTGAGAAGTAGAGCAGAATACCCTCATCTGCCTCCAATACCCGCTGCAGTGCCTCCAGAGAGGTGAGTGACTCATCGCTCACTACTCACCCTCCTGATTCCCCCAGATCTCCTCGTCTGACCAGAGCCAAGCCGCCCCACGAACGCCACTGGAGTCCCCATATTCAGCCTTCACCAGCTCTGTTCTCACCTCATCCGAGAAGACATACTCTCCCCAGAGGTTTTTTACCTGTGGATAGAGGCGGTCAATATTAGAGAGTCCACCACCCAGTACAATGACAGTCGGGTCGAGTAGATTGATCACGCCTGCAAGCCCTCTTGCCAAGCGTTCTTCATACTGTGCCATAATCCTGTTTGCATTCTGCTCTCCCTGTTGTGCCCGCAACGCAATCTCTTGTGCGGTGATCTGCTGAGTAGTCAACTGATAATAACTCATCTGTAGTCCGGGGCCAGAGAGAAATGTCTCAATACAGCCTCTTTTTCCGCAATAGCACACAGGACCGGAACACTCTGATGGGTTTGGCCAGGGGAGGGGATTATGGCCCCACTCACCAGCAATGGCATTGGCCCCAACAACCACCTGCCGATTGATGACAGTGCCGCCGCCAACTCCGGTACCAAGAATAACCCCAAATACCGTTGCGGCCCCTGCTGCCGCCCCATCGATTGCCTCAGAGAGTGCAAAACAGTTCGCGTCATTAGCAATCCGTACCGGACGTTGCAGTCTCTGCTGCAACTCCTGATCCAGCGGGTGCCCAATCAATGCGGTTGAGTTGGCATTCTTTACCCGTCCCGTGGTTGGAGAGAGTGCCCCAGGAATCCCTAAACCGATTGATCCGCGTAACCCGCTCTCACGCTCTACCCGCTCAATCAACGACTCAATGGCCTGCAGAGTGGCCTCGTAACTCTCTCTGGGGGTGGCAACACGCTGACGTGAGCGTACCGCACCGGTACGATCAAGCATCACTGCCTCAATCTTGGTTCCCCCCAAGTCTATTCCAACTCTGCCCGATAATTTTTCC
Source organism: Gammaproteobacteria bacterium (assembly GCA_018671205.1). Classification (GTDB taxonomy): domain Bacteria; phylum Pseudomonadota; class Gammaproteobacteria; genus Thiopontia. Next base: position 194 of record JABHIC010000399.1, on the reverse strand, counting down.
ATCTGATCACTATCCATTAAAAAGAAAGCCAACGCCCCATAGAACTCCAATCCAGAGCAGCAGACTGTGTTCAACCAGTGCCACTGAGCGGTCGATATCATGGGTAAATAGCTGACGACGACAACCCTGTTCATTCAGCCCCTCCGGATACCTAGTGGTTCCGCCCAGCTCAATCTGGAGGGCACCCGCTCCTG
>JABHIC010000398.1 GCA_018671205.1 Gammaproteobacteria bacterium | reverse complement strand
TGGATAGAGACAACCGCCGTGGCTACCTGCGCCAACCACTCAGGGGTCCTAGCTGCGGCCACATTGAGCCCCCCCGGAATGCTGCTTTGGGGCATGGTATCCGCAGAGAGTGAGGAGAAGAAATTACTGACCGCGTACTCTTCAGCCTCATACGACTCCAGATCGAAATCGAGGTCATAGAGATAGAGTCCCCAGCCAAACAGCAGCAACATTGCTGTCAGCAGGACTCCCGCAGCAATTTGCCACGGTTTTTTACAAAAAATAATAGAATTATCCATCGCTCTGGTCGAACTATTCACAGAATAACCATCGTCTGCCGGCATCACGCCCTGCACTCATGGTGATATTAAGCGTCTCATAAATTCCTTCATAACGTTTCCAGGACACACTGGAAAACATCCCTGGCTATCAACGGCTCCGGAATCGCTATGAAGGAACATATGAAACTATCCATATCACCACCATAGACAACACCCCCGCTGTGACCATCCACAACAGGGGTGTTGTCTGAAAACTACAGGAGTACTACGCCTCGACTCCTTCCGCAAGAATCTCGTCAGCCTCATCCCGATTCCCCAGCCCCAGCTCAACCTGCTCTACACCACGATCCCATGCATACTTTGCACCCGTTGCCGCGATCAGGGCGGTTCCTAGTGAGAGTGCAACACCTCCTCCCACAAGACCCGCAGCTACTGCACTGAAGGCTGTGGCCACACCGGCACCCAGCCCCTCTTTACTGGTGTCGTAGAGGGCATCTTTGGTATCAATCAGGCCGTCTCGATGGTCCTTGATGTTTTTTGCGGCAGCGGCAGAGGTACCGACCACTGCGCCTAGAACCCCTACGCCAGCGGCACTCTGTGCCAGGTACTGTGCCAAACTAAGTGGTGCCATCCCTTCTCTCCTTTGTCTGTACTAATCAACATTATTATAACTGCATTATAACCATGCCCCTCACTAATTGACAATGGTCAAGAAGATAAAGGACACCTCTAAAGCCGACAACTACTGATCTCTACGCGAAAACAGTTGAGTCAATGCACGAATGGGGTGACGTAGGACATAACGGCTGTTTTTCTTGCGTAACAGGCTGAACTCAACCACGGTAAGCAGATAGATAATTTCACGACTCAACCGTTTGACATCCTCAAATGCCTCTTCAGCCTCATCATTGCGATTATGTTTATAGGAACGCATCACCCGCCGGACAGCCTGGTGGAACAGCTTATGATCCTGCTCCAGCTGATGAATCTCCGGAATCCTGCCAAACTCTTCCAGCCCCTCTCCATATAACCAGACCCCCAGTGGACACTCCTCATGGCTTGCCACCTCAAAATTGGGGACATGGCGGGTATCCAACAGCTTCTCAAGTTGCCGCTCCCAGGAGAGGTGTGCCAGACGCATATAAGCCAGATCAGAAATCATTATCTTGTGAAATTATCCTAATGTATTAACCATTTCATAATTTAAACAGTACCATCGAACGAATATCCAGACGATAACGTAACTCTCCGCCGATACGGTTATCCAGATGGTTGGAGAAGTGACGCCGTATTGTCAGCGCAGGAGTGAGCTGCAGATGATAGACCGTTTTTCCTCCTCTCGGACTACGCTGAATCACCCGGGCCCGCCTTCTTGACTTCTCATCAAACACCAAATCATCGGGGCGAATCAACAGCTCAAGCCGAGTGCCTGTGGGTAACCCAAAGCCAGTAGGATGCTCCACCATCCCCAGCTCGGTATCTAGCCGCTGCTCATCATGAACCACCCCCTTGATCAACACCCCCTCCCCCATATAATGGGCCACGTAACGATCCTTCGGAGTCAGATAGAGGGTCTGGGGTGGCCCCCACTGGAGCAACGCGCCTCCGGCCATCACCCCGATCAGATCAACCGCATAGACCCCCTCATCCCGAACCTCGGTCGAGAGCAGTACCCCACAACCAAAACGCTCCATCAGTTGTGGCAGACGATCCAGCAGCCGGTAACGGGCCTCCAGCTGAAGATCCAGCAGTGGCTCCTCCAGCAAAAGTAGCACCGGTTTGGTGACCAGAGCACGGGTAATCTGTAGATAGAGGCGCTCCTCACCACTCAACTGGAGTGGATAACTATTTGCCAACTCTGCCATCCCCATCTCCGAGAGTAACTCCAGCAGGTAGCGCCGTTTCCCCCGAATGCGTTGCCCCTGTAGCACCAGCAGAAGATTCTCCACTACCGTCAGGTGAGGATAAAACTCTGCCTGGCGGAAAACCAGCTCAATATCCCGCTCCCACGGTGGCGGCAACCTCCCCTCTCTCGCAATCAGATGGCCCTGTAAGAAAATCTCCCCTGTAGCAAAAGGGTGGATCCCGGAGATCTGTCGAAGCAGCCCCCCCTTGCCACTCCCTTCTGCCCCCAGCACCATACCCAGCTTCCCCTCTGGCAGGATAAGTGAGAGGGGGTGACCCGATGCCAGTTCAAGCTGATTCAATTTCAGCAGGTCAGCCATTGAGCAGCCTCCCCAAGATCACCACGAGTGGTAGATAGAGGAGCAGACCGAACAGTGTCGCCCCCCCTCCCAGCCATCCCATACGCCTCTTTTCGGCCCCACTCTCCATCTCTTTCCCCTCCACGGCAGGCAGTTTCCGGTACGCAGAACGGGCCATATACAGGGCAACCACAACCCATCCCAGCCAGAGCAGTAGTCGTCCACCTCCCCCCTCTGCCACAAAGTAACCAACAGAGAGTGTCTCTAAACCCAGTTTCATAGCCACCCCGGAGTCGAACAGCAACACCAGCTGAACAACCGCTACAGCGGCAAGCAGCCAGGGGTAGAGAAGTGGGCGAACCACAAAAAAACGGGCTGAACGGTGGTTCACCCCCAGCTGGTAGAGCACCTCATCGGAGACCTTCCCGGTTACTGTAAATAGCCGTTGGCTATAGAGGAGCAGCCAGGCCAGAGAAAAACTACCGAGCACCATTACCGCCCCCCCTTGTGCCCCTACCCGGGAGAGTAACGACAGTGGGAAGTGAGCAACAAGCAGCAGCGGGGTCAGCAACAGTGCGCTCCATACCCCCCCCCAAAGCAGTAGTTTCACCGCCCCTGATAGCTGTCGAGTAGCCATCACCCAGCCAATCCAGCCACCCACCGGAGCCACAATAAGCAACAGTGCCAGCACAAGCTGCAGGGTCTCCCATAATAGGATAAGGTCGGGAAAGCGCTCTATGATCAGGGAAGATAGCGAAGCCATCCCCCTATTTTACCCCATCATCGCATCCCTGCGGGGCATCCTGAACGGTATTGTTTTCGCCTGTGTGGTACGTGCATCCTGGTGGTAGCGATTCCGCCGTTGACAACAGTACTCCCTCCATTCGACCACCTTAAAGAGAGAGAGTGAAAGCAACCAACTCAGCACCATTTTCACCACTAAAAGAATTGAGATTCCAAAAGAGACCGCCACCAATGCCATAATCATCGCCCTACTCCTTACAATTTATAAAATCAGCAGAGAGATTATACGCAAATGATAACGATTATCAACAGTATTATTATTTACCGCCCATTTTTACACTCTTTACAGTTTCCATAGATGGTCAGTGAGTGGTCAATCGTCTTGAAGTCATAGCGCTCTGCCACCTCATGCTGCAATTTCTCAATCTGTTCATCATGAAACTCCTCAACCATGCCACAGGAGACACAGAGCAGATGATCATGGTGCTCTCCCCGGTCGAGCTCAAATACCGAGTGACCCGTCTCAAAATTGTGACGCTGCAGAATACCCGACTGCTCAAACTGGGTAAGCACCCGATAGACGGTGGCCAAGCCAATCTCTTCATCGGACTCAATCAACATCCGATAGACCTCTTCTGCACTGAGATGAGCCTTGCTGCTATTCTCCAACAGCTCCAGAATCCTCATCCTTGGATGGGTCACCTTGAGCCCGGCACTACGAATCTGCTCCTTCTCGGACAGGGTCTCGTCAATCACTCTTCTCTCCTCATTTACAGGGTACCTCTAAAAACGGATCAATGGTGATGCACCAGAGCGGTTAGGGTTCTGTTGCCCCTGCTGCTCAATCTGCTTTTTGATTCCGTCAATACGCTGCTGCAGCTGCGTTGTCGCATGCTTCACGATCTGATTGACCTCACCAGAGGTCGATAGCTTATGAATCTTGCTACTGAGCTGCTCCAGCTGACGATTACTCCCTTTTCTCACCTCGGAAATCTCATAACGCAGCTCCTCAACGATACTTTTACTACGACCATCAGCCATCGTCAGAGCTTTACTGTCTGGGGCCGTATCTGTCTCTCTCTTCTCCTTGCCGGCCATTTCAGGGGCTGCCTGATCCGCCTTGGAGTACTCCTCTATCTGCTGCTCCATCCCGGTCACTCTCTGTTGCAGCTCTTCTATCAACGCGACCATAGCGGTACTCTGTTCGCCCTCCGCATCCCCCTCCCCAGCCTCTTGTGGCTGACTGATCTGCTCCTGAAGCAGCTCCACACGCTGCTGCAATAGCTCCACCTGCCGTTGTTGAGACTGCAGATGGGGGTCCTCACTGAGAGCGGGCGGAGGGCGTGAAACCGTCTCTTGCAGGCTCTCCAACTGTTGTTGCAGGGATTGCAGATGGGGGTCTTCACTCAGATTCAGAGGCTCCGGGGGCCGTGGAAGCCCGGCAGTAACCTCACCGATCGCCCCCTCCAGTGCATCCAGCCGTTTCCCCATACGTACCACTTCACGACGGCTGTAGGCCGCCACCTTTCCCATCTCGAGACGAATCTCATCCACTACCGATTGGCTATCGATACGCTCCTGCTGCAGCTGCTTCACATCCTGAAGCATCTGTTGCCACTCCTGCTCCAGCTGCTCCTCAGGATAACGAATGGGTGAGGTAGTGATCGGTTCAGCCACCGGGGCGGGGATAGGCGGCTTCTGCGCCTCATCTGCCTCCCTGGAGGACTGAGACTTACTCTCTGGAGTCGTCGAGAGGTCTGGGGTCTTCGGAACCTCCACATTCGGATGCGACGGATGGACGATGGGTCCTCCCTTAAAGCAGCGATCAATACCCGGTTGATTAATGGCCTGCAATAGGCGCTCGGAGCTACCCTTCAGGCGGTTCAGTACCTGATGACTAATATCGACATTCACATTCATGGTTGGCAGTATAAAAGGAGCCGGGAGGATGTACAACTTCTAACCTTGGGCGCTATAGGTGTGAGGCAACCGTACATAAGGGCACCTCTAAAAATAGTAATTTTTCTGTGAGTGCAAGAAAGCACCGCACGGAGAGCCGCAGTGTACATGCAAGTACATGAGGACTCGAGTACGGAGCTGACGCAGCAATCACTGAAAAAGTGCATTTTTAGAGGTGC
>JABHIC010000397.1 GCA_018671205.1 Gammaproteobacteria bacterium | reverse complement strand
CGTATCGCGGTTATCGCAGGTACCGGAGCCAACGCCACCCAGGAGGCGATTGATCTGACCCGTTGTGCCAGTGAACAGGGGGCAGATGCGGCCCTGTTGGTGACCCCCTACTATAACAAGCCCACCCAGGAGGGGCTTTTTCTCCACTACCAGGCGATTGCAGCAGCGGTCGATATTCCCCAGATTCTCTATAATGTTCCGGGGCGTACCGCCTGTGATCTGCTGCCGGAGACGATTGGCAGGCTCTCGCAGATCCCCAATATCATTGGCGTGAAGGAGGCGACCGGGGAGCTGGATCGGATTACCCCGATTCGTGAACTCAGTCGAAAGGGGTTTGAGCTCTATAGCGGGGATGACTCCAGTTGTACCGAGTTTATCTTGCAGGGGGGCGATGGTACGATCTCTGTCACCGCCAATGTGGCACCACAACAGATGCATGAGATGTGCAGGCTCGCCGCAGCGGGAGAGAGAGAGCAGGCACATGCAGTGAATGAACCACTTAAAGTGCTCCACCGTAATCTTTTTCTGGAGGCCAACCCGATTCCGGTCAAGTGGGCGCTCTATGAGATGGGGCGGATCGGGCGGGGCATACGGTTGCCACTCACCCCTCTCTCCGAGGAGTATCGTCAGCCCATTCGGGAGGCACTGCAGGCCGCTAATATTGGTTGGGAGGAGGGATGATGGACAACAATAAAAGAACCTTTAGCGGGAGCCTGATAGCCACTCTGGTGGGTGCACTCATACTCACCTCATGTAGCACCGTGGATCGTACGGTTGAGCGTTATCAGGCCTATAAGAGAGAGCTGAGCTATGAGAGTAGTGTCGAGACCCGGGCACTGGATGTTCCTCCTGATCTCACGACCTCAACGGTCCAGGATCTCTACCGGGTTCCGGGGGGGGTGACCACACTTAGCAGTTACCAGGCTGAGGGGGGGAGAGCCGAGGGGATGGCAACGGTCAGTGCAGTGATTCCGGAGCAGAAAGAGATTCGGGTGATGCGTGATGGTAATCAACGCTGGCTGGTGATCAATGCAACACCTGATCAGCTCTGGTCAAAGTTGCGCGAGTTCTGGCTGAAAAATGGATTTTTGATTGAGCGAGAGGATCCCAGAATCGGCATTATGGAGACCGATTGGGCAGAAAACCGTGCAGAGATTGACGATGGCCTGATTCGTGGCTTTCTCAGTAAGGCAATGGATACCCTCTATTCAACGGGAACCCGTGACAAGTTTCGGATACGGCTGGAGCGTGGTGAGAGCAAAGGCGTTACCGAGCTCTATCTAAGCCATCGTCGCATGGAGGAGGTGCCCTCTGGAGACTCATTTGTCTGGCAACCCCGAGCGGCAATGGCAGAGCTTGAGGCCGAACTGCTGAGCCGTATCATGTCGTTTCTTGGTATGGCGTCTGCCAAGGCTAACGCCACTCTGGCTGAACTGGAGGGTAAAGGGGTTGTGGAACAGGCGCGTATGGTTGAGACCGAAGAGGGTGAGAAGTTCCTGCTGGTTAAGGAGGGGTTCTCCCGAACCTGGCGTCGTGCCGGACATGCACTCGACCGGATCGGTTTTACCGTGGAAGACCGGGATCGCTCCAAGGGAATCTACTATGTGCGTTATATCGACCCTTTTAAGGATAATCAGAAGAAGGGTATTCTGGATAAACTGAAGTTCTGGGGGAACAGTGATCAGCCGACAGAGGGGGAGTATCAGGTTCGGATCGAGTCGCATGAGTCGGTGAGCCGGATACTGGTTTTGGATACCACGGGAAAATCGGATCTCTCTGCTACGGCAAGGCGAATTCTGACCCTGTTACATGAACAGCTGAAGTAGTCGATGCGATTTGCCTCCATAGGGAGTGGCAGCAAGGGGAATGGAACCTTGGTGGAGTGTGGGAGAACCACACTGCTTGTGGATTGCGGCTTTTCGCTCAGGCAGACCGAGCTGCGCCTGGGACGATTGGGGCGCAGGATAGAGGATATCGATGCCATTCTAGTCACCCACGAACACTCAGACCATCTGAGTGGGGTGCGCCGCCTGGCCAACCGTTATGGCCTGCCGGTCTGGATGAGCGTAGGTACCGCACGAGAAGCAGAACGCAGAGCAGGGCTGTTGGATACGGTTCGGTTGATCTGTGACCAGCAGCGTTTCTCGATTGGGGATATCGAGATCAACCCCTACCCGGTTCCTCATGATGCGACAGAACCGCTGCAGTTTACCTTTTCGGATGGGGCTCATAGCGTGGGGCTGTTGACCGATGCG
>JABHIC010000396.1 GCA_018671205.1 Gammaproteobacteria bacterium | reverse complement strand
TTTTCCGTATGTATGTCTCCCATGCACCCTTTGGGGGCAATGTGGTTGGAATGGATGCTGCTTCCTGGCGGTATTATGGAAGGCCAGCATTCAAACTATCCTGGGGAGAGGCCGCCACCCTGTCTGTCCTGCCCAATGCACCGGCCCTGATCTATCCAGGGAGGAAGCAGGAAGCATTGCTTATGAAGAGGAACAGATTACTGGACAAACTGGAGGAAGAAGGTGTGCTGGATCCCCTGGACTGTGAGTTGGCTAAGGAGGAGCCTCTACCGGGAAAGCCCCATCCACTTCCCCAGATAACTCCACATTTACTGGACCGGGCTGTGAAAGGGGGCTACCGTGGTAGCAGGGTGGTGACCAGCATAAACAGGGACCTGCAGGAACGGCTGCTTGAGCTGGTGGAGCGGCACCATCAGCATCTTCAACAGAATGAGATTCACAATGCTGCTGTACTGATCATCGATATTCGCAGACGTGTTGTACTTGCCTATGTGGGGAATACCACTTCTGACGATGAAGGAAGCGCTAGCTATGTCGATGTTATTGGGGCAGCCAGAAGTTCGGGCAGCATTCTAAAGCCTTTGCTTTATACCATGATGCTCGATGATGGCGAGCTGCTGCCGGATATGCTGGTGCCCGATATTCCCACGCACATCTCGGGGTACTCTCCCTTGAATTTTGACCATTCATACAGTGGTGCGGTCCCCGCCAGCACTGCTCTTGTAAGGTCATTGAATGTTCCTGCAGTCAGGATGCTACGATCGTACGGACTGGAAAAATTTCATTCCAGGCTGCAGCATTTGGGATTTTCTACCATTGGAAAGGATCCCGGTCATTATGGTCTGACCCTGATTCTGGGTGGAGCGGAGGTGTGTCTGTGGGATCTCTGTAGGGTCTATATGGGAATGGCTCATACTCTTAATCATATAGAAGCTCAGGGATACCGTTACGATCCTGCAGCATATGATGCTCCTGCTTACATCCTGTCGGGGATTCATGCTGATCCACCTTCCCCTTTGCCCCTTGATCTGAAAAGCAGTGGAATCATGGGTGCAGCTTCCATATGGCAGTGCTTTGAAACCCTCAGGGCACTGAAACGCCCCACTCAGGAGGGATCGTGGGAGCAGTTCTCCTCGTCGAAGACCATTGCCTGGAAGACCGGCACCAGTTTTGGATACCGGGATGCCTGGGCCATTGGATTGAATCCCGATTACCTGGTAGGGGTATGGGTCGGGAACGCAGACGGGGAGGGTCGGCCGGGACTAACCGGAGTGAATGTGGCTGCTCCCCTGATGTTTGACGCCTTCGGATTACTTCACTCCACAGCATGGTTCGAGCCCCCTTATGAAGAGATGGTAGACCTTGAAGTCTGCACCCTGAGCGGTTTTCGTGCAGGTCCGGATTGTGATGCCACAGAGATCCGCCTGGTGCCAGCTGCCGGAGTGAAAATGGAAAGTTGTCCCTACCACCGGATCATCCATCTTGATTCGGAGGAACAATTCAGGGTTCACAGCGATTGCTACGAGACCAGTAGGATGGTGAACTCCTCTTGGTTTGTATTACCCCCGGTGATGGAGTGGTACTACAAAAAGAAAGATCCCCACTACCGGACATTACCTCCCCATGCACCCGGATGTGCGCACCAGGATGAACAGCCCATGGAGCTCATCTACCCCAAGGAGACCCGGCAGGTGTTTATTCCGAGGGGACTGGACGGTTCTCTGAGCCGCTTGGTATTTGAGGTGGCCCATCGGGAAGCCGGGGCCACCATCCACTGGCATCTGGACGATCGTTATCTGGGTGAGACCTCTCTGATCCACCAGTTGGAGTTCCATGCTCCTGCTGGACTCCACATCCTTACACTGGTGGATGTAGATGGTAATTTCCTGGAAAAGCGTTTCGAGGTGGTGGAACATTGAACTGCTCATTGTTCCATCTAATGCATCCCTTATTAAAACATTTCTTTGAATTCAACGTTATTAAACTGCCATGTAATGATTGAAATGTTTTTAAAATTCTATGAGATGAATACTTCAAGGATCTTTGTTGTAATCGCAGTACTATTCGCAGGAAGCGCTACGACGACCTTTGGCCAGGAAAATGAGAAGGCACCTTCGAAAATCTCTGCTGGTGTGCTTACCGGGTATAACAGGGGGTATGGCCTGCAGGCCAATCTGACTCTTCATAATAGCCATCTTCCCTTTGAGCTTCGGGTGGGTGTGGGCTATAGCTTTATCAATCCGGGTAAAGCCTGGGATGCCAGGCGTATATTCATAAACAATAACACCAATGGGACCCCAGAGAAAACAGGCAGATCAATAGATTACCGGCTGGATTTTTTAATTCCAAAGTTGGCCTTGTATCAAGTG
>JABHIC010000395.1 GCA_018671205.1 Gammaproteobacteria bacterium | reverse complement strand
CCATGAATCTCAGCCACAACGGTCTGTAATACGGGTGGGCCAGGAGGCATCTCTACCACGGTGAGCGTGACACCACGCTGTTTAGCGATGGGGGCGAGGCGTTTACGGATATCAGTAGCGATCTCGTGGCTGCTACGCTCTCGATCCCCCTTGTCCAGTAGCTGAATAGCGATATCGGCCTGCCAGGGGAATTTTCTCATGTAATAGTGGCGAACCAGCCCATTGAAGTCGAAAGGCTGTGCGTTGCCAATATAGCTCTGTAGAGAGAGGATCTCCGGAACATGCTGTAGCTCAGCGGCCAGTGAACGGGTCAGATTGGCGGTTAGTGGGAGAGCGGTACCTTCAGGCATGTCGATGGTTAGACTGAGGGTGGGTTTGTTGTCGAAGGGGAGCATCTTTACGGTGACGCTCTTGGCGTAGAACATCCACATCGAGAGGGCGAAACTGATGATCAGGAACAGCAGAAAACCCCAGCTCATCCATCGGTTGGTCATCAACATACAGAGAATACGGTGGAAAAAGCTATCGAGGTTGGCATCCATCCTCTTCTCCCGCTCCTCCATCTTTTTCAGATGCTCCATTGGCGGACGCATCCGCACCGAAAGCCAGGGGACAAAAATCAGGGCAGAGAAGAGGGAGAGCAGCATTGCAACCGAACCAAGAACCGGTATGGGTTCCATATAGGGGCCCATCATTCCCCGCACAAAGCCCATTGGAACCAGGGCAGCCACAACGGTATAGGTGGCCAGAATGGTTGGGTTGCCCACCTCACGCACAGCATCAACCGCAATAATTGTGCTCATCTTGCCAGCCCGTAGCCAGCGTCGATAGATGTTCTCTACCACCACAATGGCATCATCGACCAGAATGCCGATGGAAAAGATCAGTGCAAAAAGGCTGACCCGGTCAATGGTGTAACCCAGTAGCATGGCAATAAAGACGGTGGTAACCAGAATGACCGGGATAGTCAGCAGCACCACAATGGATGGAGTGAGTCCAAGGCTGAGCCAGACCAGCAGGGTGACAGCGGCGGTGGCAATGAGTAGCTTGAAGAGGAGTCCGTTGACCTTATCATTGGCCGTTTTTCCGTAGTCCCTGCTGATCGTCACGTTAACATTTTCAGGAATTTTATAGCCCTTCAGTGACTCCAGCTCGGTGAGGATATTGTTGACCACCTCAACCCCGTTGGTGTTGGCCTGTTTGGCCAGCGCAATGGTAACCGCTGCGGCATCCCGAACCCTCCTTGCGGATCTGTCGGGATGTGCGGGCCCGTTAGAGTGGAGCACCATCGATTGAGTCTCTTGTGCTCCCTCGATGACATGGGCCACATCTCTCAGGAAGACCGGCGCCCCGTTATGTTGTCCAACCACCAGCTTCTCAACATCGGAACGGCTCTGTAGAAAACCGCCAGACTTAACAAAGTGGTGCTGGCCCGCAAACTCCATTGCGCCCACGGTCATGCTGCTGTTAAACCCTTTCAGCGTCATCGCAATCTGCCCCAGACTGATCCCAAAGCCCTCCAGTCGCCCAGGTTCTACCTCGACCCGGATCTGCCGTTGCCGCCCACCGACCACAAAGCCGGTTCCGGTCATTGGGAGCTGTTTAAAGTGCTGTAACAGGTCGACTGCCAGGGTACGAAGGAGCTCATCATCCACCTCCTCAGACCAGAGTGTCAGGGTCAGTACCGGAACATCATCTACCTCTTTCGGTTTGACGGTAGGGGGGGAGACCCCAGGGGAGAGGAGATCCTGGTTGGAGGCGATTTTGCTGTGAACCAGTACCAGAGAGGGGCCCATCGGCTCGCCAACCTCAAACTCCAGGGTAATCAGCCCGTAGTCGTAGTCACTCATTGAGTAGAGGTGTTTGAGGTTGGGGATCTCGCTCAGGACCCGCTCAAATGGGTCAATGGTGAGTGAGGCAACCTCCTCCGGGGTGGCTCCGGGGTGTTGAAAGAGGATATCAATCATCGGAACCGAGATCTGTGGGTCCTCCTGGCGTGGCGTGTTGAAAAGACCATAAATACCGATGGCCAGCATCAGAAAGAAGAAGAGAGGGGAGAGCGGGGAGTGGATAAAAGCGTTTGCAATTCGGCCAGCAACCCCCAAATGCTTCTCATCTAGCTCGTTCAGTGTATCGTTGAAATGCGACTGATCCGCCTGCTTATGGTGTATACGCCGGCTACAGGCGATTTTTGCCTGCTTGTAAGAGAAGTTGAAAAAGTTTTTATGGGGAAACTTTATCACAAGTTATTTCGTTTAACTGTTATCCATTCAATAGGATGGAACCGACCGATTGTAACATTGGTGGATAGAGTAAGCGAGTGGTTTGAGTGGTTATTGCCCTGTTTATGGCCTCTTCTCACTCATCTGTGCAGCAGCAACCGCACACTGTCCCAGTGCGATACCCTGATCATTGGCGGGAAACCGTTGAGGAGACAGAACAGTAAAGCCACTATTTTCGAGCTGCCGGGAGACCCCTTCAAGCAGCAGGCGGTTCTGGAAGACACCACCAGAGAGCACAACGGTAGAAAACGGGTGGTGGTTGGAGAGTTGAATCGTGGTTTCACTCACTGCAGTAATCAGGCCGTGATGGAAGCGGGCGGCGATGGTTGCGGGAGGGGTTGAGTGGCGCAGGTCATCCAGCAGGGCACTCCAGAGTGGTTGCCATCCAATGGTGTTTGAACGGTCTGCTTCAATCGGTTGGTAGGGGTACCCCCGCCCACGCTCCGCTACGAACTGAGGGGTAGCGATAGCTTCCAGCGCAATCGCGGCCTCCCCCTCGAAGCTGGTGGCGTCACGACAGAGCCCCACTGAACAGGCTACGGCATCAATCAGGCGCCCGCAGGAGGAGGCGAGTGGGCTGTTGACTCCCCGGTGAACCATCTGTTCGATGGTGTGAAGGGGCCTGCTCTGTAGATAGGTGAACAGCTCAAGGTCGGTAGTAGGCTGGGATAGTCTCTCCCAGCCGATGACAGCAGCGAGGTGGGCGACACAGTTGCGCCAGGGCTCGCGGCTGGCACGGTTTCCACCAGGCATCGCAATCGGGGTGAAGGAGGCGACCCGCTGGTAGTGCCGGTAGCTCATAAAGAGAAACTCTCCCCCCCAGATTTCCCCCTGATCTCCGTAGCCGAGACCATCCAGCGCAATCCCCAGAAGGGGAGGGTGGTTTAGTGCAAGATGATGTTCAACCATACAAGAGGCAATATGGGCGTGGTGGTGCTGAACCTCAAAAAGAGGTAGCCTCTGTTCTGCCGACCATCTACGCCCCAGCTGGGTAGAGAGATAATCCGGGTGGCGATCAACCACAATGGCCTCAGGGTGGTGCTCGAATAGATGGTTGTAGCGCTGAAGACTCTTCTGATACTCATGGATAGAGGCGGGGTTCTCCAGATCTCCTATATACTGGGAGAGGGTGATCCCACTCTCCCGCAACAGGGCAAAACTATTCTTCAGCATCCCCCCCATTGCCAGCAGTGGAGGGGATGAGTTGAAACCGGGGGGTAGAGAGAGGGTCTGTGGAGCCATTCCCCGACCATAGCGAAGGGTGCGGATTTCTCCCCCCGCCTCTCGCACCACAGCGTCATCTACCCGGTTGATGATCTTACGATCATGGAGTAGCCAGTAGTCCACAATTCCACTGAGCTGCTCTCGTGCGGCCTGATTGCTGATGCACTGAGGCTCCTGGCTCCGGTTTCCAGAGGTGAGAACAATCGGGGTTTCCAGCTGTGCCATCAAGAGGTGGTGAAGAGGGGTGTAGGGGAGCATAAAACCGATACTCTGCTGACCCGGAGCGATGGATGGCGCAACGGTTTTTCCCTGCTCTCGCTGCTCAAGAATGACAATGGGGGCGCTACGCGACTCCAGTGCATGCTTGGCCTGTTCAGTGATTACCGCGTAGGGTGAAATTGCGGCACAATCTTTCGCCATTACTGCAAGGGCCTTGGTGGGGCGCAGCTTTCTCTGTCGAAGCCGGGAGACAGCCGCCTCGTTTGTCGCATCGCAGGCAAGATGAAAGCCCCCCAGCCCTTTTATTGCGATGATCGCACCCGACTCAATCAATTGTGCGCTGATTGTGATGGGGTCTCCGGGCAGCAGTTTTTCCTCGGCCTGCTCCAGCCAGAGTGCGGGGCCACATTTTGGGCAGCAGTTGGGCTGGGCGTGAAAACGACGACTGGCGGGATCTTCATACTCCTGTAGACAGTTGGGGCAGAGAGTGAAGTGTGACATTGAGGTGTTACGCCGGTCGTAGGGGATCGCCTCAATAATCGAGAGCCGGGGGCCGCAGTGGGTACAGTTAGTGAAAGGGTAGCCATAACGCCGATTTTCTGGCTCAAGGATATCTGCCAGACAGTCGGAACAGGTGGCGGCATCAGCGGCCACCGCAGTGGTGACCGTACCGCCACGACTCTCTACAATGGTGAACTGAGTAGGGATCGAAGTGGATTCTTCTTCCGGTAGTGTTGTGGTATGGAGATGGGTGATGATGGCCAGTGGTGGAGGGTGTTGCTCCAGTTGCTGGAGAAAAGAGGCCAGCTGTGTCACCCCCCCCCAGACCTCAATAGTGACTCCAGCGGCATCATTCCAGACGGAACCGGAAAGCTGATATTGATGGGCCAGATTCCAGACCGTTGGGCGGAACCCCACCCCCTGCACCACCCCCTCAACCGTGATGCACCAACCCACCCGCTTCGTGGTTGGGCTCTTCATGAGGGTGAAACCCGACGGTGGGTAGCGAGGGTGACCGGGGTACGGGATTTTGGAATCTTGTGGATAAAGTTATAACGGGCAATGTGGTAACTGGGGTCAAAGCCGAAAAAGTTCATCCTCATCTTTTCCAGCTCCTCCTCCCTATAGCTGGCGAGCGGGCGTTTTGTCTCATCAGCCGTGCGTCGCTGCTGTTTTTCGTGGATCAGGGTGGTGAAACCGGGCTGCCGGGTCAGCGCGACTGCCTTGCGCAGTGCGCGGGAGATAAAAAGATCTCGATGAGACTCAAAAGCGTCATCAACCAGCCCAATCCTCTGTCCCTCTTGCACCCCCATCGGCAGACGGGACTGGGTGATTGCCGCTGCCTGCTCTGCCCCACAATAGTGGGGTAGCAGATAGCTCCAATATTCAGAGCCGTAGAGGTTTCCCATATCCTTGTAGTGAGGGTTCAGGATAACTCCCCGTCGTGCCCAGAGCCAATCTGAGGCACGGGCCAGAAAGACCCCTCCGGCCCCTGCATTTCCCTGCAGGGCACTGATGGTGAGCTGGTGTTGGGTGGTGATGATCTCCAGAGCCAGCTCATCCATTGCCTGGATATTCTCCCAGGAGGCATCTGCCGGGCTGGGGGCGGCCTCAATCTGGTTAAGGTCCATCCCGTTGGACCAATAATCGGGGCCGCCCAAGAGCAAAATGGCCTGAGTGTTTCGCTCCTTTGCCTGTTGCAGTGCCTGCTGTAACTGCTGACACTGCCGGGTGCCCATTGCGCCGTTATAGAAGCTAAAGTGGAGCAGGCCGACGTTCTCAATCTGTTGGTAGTGAATGGCTGGGTAACCCGATTGACTCTCCAGTGAGTGCGGAACCTCTGGCACAGCCGAGAGGTCGTCTGCCAGGAGCTGTGTAGCGGATAACTTGAACGAGGAGGCGTCGCCATGTTTTTTCAACCGTCCTATCCAGATCGCCTTGTCATCACAGGTTGCCCGGCAGATGGCGGGGCCGGAACGGGCAATGATCTCACCTGCGCGCCCCTTCAGGGAGGGTTCAGGGTGTGCATTGAAGAGGTAGTAGGGGCGCCCAAAGAGAGTGTCGAGCAGACCCGGAGAGCCATCGGCAGAGCGGATCTTGCGCAACAGACCCTGCTGGTCATCTTGTTGCCAGTTGATTTCCCGCTGCTGCTGCCTTATCAGTGGCTGCTCTCGATGGGTTTTCGTCAGGGGTAACTGTGATTGAGGGGTTGGTTTGGCGTGACCCGTGGTAATCGCCTCAATTGCGCGGCAGGTGGCCACTACCGCAGCCTCTGTTACCTCCTGGCGATAGAGGCTCCCTTTTGTGGTGGTGCGCATCGGGAAGGTCTCAAATGCCCAGACCGGGCCGCCATCCATTACCTCATTGGCCTGTAGTACGGTAACTCCCCACTCCACTCGATTATCCAGGATAGCCCAGTCCAGAGCGGAGGGGCCGCGATCCCCCGGTGGGCCGGGATGGATGATCAGACAGGGGGTCTCTCTCCAGATGGATGGAGGGATGGGCTGTTTCAGAAAGGGGGCAATGATCAGTTCGGGCTGGAACAGGCCGACCGCCTCTGCAGTGACAGCATCATTGATGTCGAACTCTACCGAGAGCTGGTGACCCGCCTCACGCAGCTCAACATGGAGTCGTTGGCTCAGGCTGTTGAAACTATGTACCAGCAGTAAAATCTTCATTATCCTGGAATCCTAGGATTATGCCTGAGGCGTGGTCGGCGTCTTAAGAGGTGCCCTTAACAGATGCGTGGAAGCTGTTCTCCGGTCAACCAGTCAATGATTCGTCTTCCACCCAGTGAGGTCTCCATCTGTACAAAACCATCGGGATCCTCGGTAACCTCGCCAATGATTGCTGCATCTCTCCCCAAGGGGTTGTTCTGCATCACGGAGAGGAGAGTGGCGGCCTGCTCTGCTGGACAGATGGCCACCAGTTTTCCCTCATTTGCGCTGTAGAGCGGGTCAAGACCCAGTAGTTCACAGGCCGCCACCACGGCAGGGTTAAGGGGGACCTTATTCTCGAAAATGGTTATACCTACCGAGGATTGACGAGCAAACTCATTGAGTGTGGTCGCCAGCCCGCCTCGTGTCGGGTCACGTAGGCAGTGGATATCTGGTACGGCATGGATCATGTCGGCAATCAGCGGGTGGAGCGCAGCAGAGTCTGATTGAATCGTGGTCTCAAACTCAAGGTTCTCCCGGCTTGAGAGGATGGCCACCCCATGGTCACCCAGTGTGCCACTCACCAGAATGGCATCTCCAGGTTGGGCACGATCTCCCGAAATATTAATGCCCTCTGGAACGACTCCCAGCCCAGTGGTGGTGATAAAAACCCCATCTCCCTTGCCCCGTTCAACGACCTTGGTATCACCGGTTACCACCGGCACCCCCGCCTTCTTTGAGGCAGCCCCCATCGACTGGATGATGCGCTCCAGATCAGCCAGTGGAAAACCCTCCTCCAGAATCAACCCTGCGCTGAGGTAGAGGGGGGTGGCGCCCGACATAGCGACATCATTGAGGGTGCCGTGGATGGAGAGGGAACCAATATCTCCTCCCGGAAAGAAGAGGGGAGAGATTACATGCCCGTCGGTACTGATGGATAATCGCCCCTGAGGGACAGAAAAGGTTGCCTGATCATTGGCTTGACGTAGCAGATCATTGTCAAAGTGTTTGATGAAAAGCTCATCAATGAGCTGGGCCATGGCGCGACCACCACTGCCGTGGGTCATATCCACCTTTCCGTTCGTGAGGTCGAGTCGCTGACTGTATGGTAGGTTGTTACGGTTCATTAGGGATATGTTATCAGTTTTAATCCGTGGTGATCTATAAGCGTAAAATAGCGGTAAATTGGTTGATAAAAATCAAAAACTATACGGTACTGAATTATTTTCAATTATCTTTCATAAAATCCTTGAATGGAGGGACGGAATAGGGATATCCTTCTCTCCGCTCAAGAAGGGGAGGGGACTGGCTTCGAAGAGTGTAGTACTTTTGGTCTTCCCCCGGATGGGTGTCTATAGATATCTATGTTCAACAATAATAGGGAGGAAACTATATGTTTCTAAAAGCGTTAACAGGCGCACTACTACTGCTTGGTTCTTCAGCAGCTATCTCAGCGGTGAGTGAAATTCCGAATGAGATGTCAGCAGAAACTAAAGCATGTGTGGCGTGTCATAAGAAAAACAACCCCGGTTTGGTTCAGATGTGGGGATCCAGTAAGCATTACGGTGCAAATGTGGGCTGTTACGAGTGTCATGCGGCAGATGCCAATGATCCTGATGCCTTTATCCATGATGAAAAGAAGGTTAAGAAACATATCTCAATTATTGTTTCTCCTGCCGACTGTGCAAATTGTCATGAGGTAGAAGCGAAAGAGATGAAGAGTTCTCACCATGCGGAAGCAGGTAAGATCATGGGTTCTCTGGATAACCTCCTCGCAGAGGTCGTTGAGGGTGATAGCGGTATGATCACTGAGGGTTTCCCTGATGGTGTATCTGCAGCGGCAGTCAATGGTTGCTGGCAGTGTCATGGTTCTCACGTGAAAGTCCTGAAGGACGGTTCACTGGATCCTGCGACCTGGCCAAACACCGGTATTGGCCGTATCAATCCAGATGGCTCTAAAGGTACTTGTGCAGCGTGTCACTCACGTCACACTTTCTCTGTAGCGCAGGCGCGTCACCCAGAGAACTGTACTAAGTGTCATATGGGTCCAGACCATCCGCAGAAAGAGATCTATGAAGAGTCTAAGCATGGTATCGCCTATAAAGCGAACTATAACAAGATGAACATGGAGAACTCCAAGTGGATTCCAGGTGAGGACTACTATGCAGCACCTACCTGTGCAACCTGTCATATGAGTGCTACTAGTAAAGAGAGTGTTACCCATAATGTTGGCGACCGTATCAGCTGGACGAACCGTCCTCCTGTCTCCAAGCGTATGGGTTGGGTTGAAGGCACTATGGGCTGGGAAGAGCGTCGTGACAAGATGAAGACGGTCTGTAACTCTTGCCATGAGGAGACTTGGACTGAAAACTTCTATATTCAGTACGAAGCCCTGATTGAGCTCTACAACAGCAAGTTCGGTAAGCCTGGTCTGAAGCTGATGAAAGCGGCGAAGCCACTTATTAAGGGACCTAAGTTCTCTAATAAGATCGACTTTGTCTGGTTTGAGCTATGGCACCATGAGGGACGTCGCGCACGTATGGCGGCCTCTATGATGGGTCCAGATATCACTCACTGGGAAGGTACTTACGATTTGGGTAAGAACTTCTACACAGAGTTGGTACCTGAGCTGAAAGAGCTGATCGAGCAAGGCGAGCATGGTAGTGCGGCAGACAAGAAGGCTGCACATCACCTGAAGGCAACCCTTGACGAAGTCCTGAATAGTGACCAGCACAAGTGGTTCCTCGGCAAGATGAGCGCCGCTGATGCGAAGAAGCGTAATGCACGTCAGGCTGAGTTCAAGAGCCGTTACAAAGTGAAGCATTAATTTGTAACCTATCTTGAGTAGTAATGAAGGCCACCATCCCGCAAGGGGTGGTGGCCTTTTTTATGTTTCTTATTGGTGTGTGATGGTGAGGTTTAGTGAACCGCCTTCCATCCTAGTACCTTCCCCTCATCAAACCAGACAAAGCTGTGTTGTTTTGAGGTGGGGTGGTAGTACCAGGTGGTGAAGATTGTCTCTTCTACCCGGTGAGGTTTTCCTAATATGGCCTCAACCTCTTCTTGTCTCATATCGTTTATTATCCGGTGCCAGAGCGTAGGCTCTTTCCAACGATTTTTACCGGGTTGCTGGTGGGGCTGTTGCTGCTCTAATGCGGTGACTCGGCTCTCCAGTGCGTTAAGGCGCTGGAGTAGTGTGCTGCTCTCTATGGCCTCTGCATAGGGGGTTGTGATAAAACTGGCCGTGAGTAGTAGGGAGGGTAGTAGGGGTGTGGGTCTCATTCTCTGTTCCTGAGTAGTTTTTCTGGATGATAAAAAACCCCCGGAAGTTGCCTTCCGGGGGCTCTTATATTGACAACGTATAACTTACAATCTACAGCTTCTTGGCATCATTGAATGCGTCAGAGGTGATGTTGTCATACCAGCTCAGTGCATACTGAACCTCACGTACACGGTGAGCGGCATTACGTTTGTCACCACTGGGCGTTAGACCACCAGAGACCTTCATGACCTTGGACTTGTCAGCAGCCAGCTGATAGACCGCTGCCACAGAGAAGGCATCATTCCTTGCAACTACACTGTAACAGGTGTTGGTGTAGGCAGGAATTGGAGTAGACATGCCGTTGAGAGTTGCCACAATGCTGGCTGCACAGACCTTCGCCTCAGAGGCGGCAGCATAGCCAGATTTGGGTAGCCCTTTCGCAGCAGCGGAGTCTCCGATAACGTAGATGTTTTTACGCTTCTTGGACTCGAAAGTTTGCAGGTCAACCGGACACCAATCGCCATCCACCAGTCCAGCTACATGGGCAATGTGCCCCGCCTTCTGGTCAGGAATGACATTCAGAACGTCACCCTTGAACTCCTCAATAGAGCAGACCGCGGTGTTGCTACCGGCCTCTACAGCCTCAATTGCACCACCGGCTGCTCCCTTAATCCAGCTGATCATGGAGTTGTCACCACCATCTTTTGAGGGATCAAAGCCATAGTGAATCTTCCATGCCTCACGGAAGAGCCCAAACTTGGAGAACTTATCTTTTGGATCAAGAACGATGATCTTTGACTTAGGTTTGTTCTCTTTGAGGTAGGTAGCAATCTGGCTGACACGCTCATAAGGTCCGGGAGGACAGCGGAATGGGTTGCGTGGAGCCGCGATAACAACAGTACCACCATCTTTCATAGAGTGGATCTGCTTACCCAGCAGGGTCATCTGAGGCCCGGATTTATAGGCGTGAGTGACCGAACTGTTGGCAACCTCCTCACTGTGACCCTCGACATACTTGAAATCTACGCCTGGAGAGACCACACAGCGGTCAAAGCCGTAGCTACCGCCACCCGCTGTCTTGACACTGTTGTCGGTAATATCGGTCACATTCTCATGAACGATATTGATCCCCATGGCAGCGAGACCCTCATAGGTGTGGGCCAACTGATCCATGGTAATCATTCCAGAGATCGTCAGGTTACTGGTAAAGCCCGTGTAGTAGGTCTTGTTGGGTTCGATGATGGTGACATCAATAGAGGCACTTGCCCGTTTGATGTATTTGGCACAGGTTGCACCACCCAGGCCACCACCGACAATCACAACACGAGCCATGCTATCTAGGTTGGTGTTTGCAAAGGATTGGGCGGCATACAGGCCCGTTCCTGCAACAGATGCAGCACCAATGGCGCCACCGGATACTTTCATGAAATCTCTACGATTCATTGCTGTTTTCTTTGTTGTACTCATTATATTCGCTCCTCCTTAACGCTGGCTGGCGTAGTAGTTGAAGATGGCATCCATACCTGCATCGCCCTCTTTCTTATTTAACTTCTTCACCTTTTTCTTCATCTTTTTCGGCATGCTGCGATCACCATCACGGAAATCTTCCATGGTGTAGTTCAGGTAGGGCGTTATCTGACCCGCAAGGATACCGGCATCATCGTCTGCCAGGGCGCCTCCTTCAGAGTGGCACTTTTCACAGTACTTGTCGTGTAGCTTCGCGCCCTTGGCAACTTTGGCGCTGTCAAAGGATTGATCCGCACGAGCCTGGGGTAGGTCAGCAAAATGGTTGGACATAGCGCTGATCTCATCCTCGCTGTAGCCTTTTGCGATACGTCCCATAATTGTGCTGGTGATATCACCTGATTTATAGCCATTCATCATATCGGTCAGATAAGCTGCAGACATCCCTGCAATAGATGGAATGGCTGGACCAACACTAGCACCATCTGTACCGTGACAACCGGAACAGGTGTTAGAGAGCATGCTGGCGTCGGCACCTGTCATGTTTCCTGCGGATGCAGAGAAACTGATTGCAAAGCCACTGATTATGGCCATAGCAAGTTTCGTTACTTTCATATCTCCTCCTAGAAAATAGAGATGTTATAAAAATTAATATTAATATTGCTCATTGGTAACGTATTCGGCCAGAGCCTCATTAGAAGTTTGTCCGAGAATAGAGAAGCTAACGGTAAGGGAAATTTGGGTTGGGTTACCTCTATCTATTATTGTCGTTGAATAGCGCTGCTATTCGTCTCAAATAATGGAAAAAATCCGCCTCCCCTCACTGCAACTTCTATTCTCGGATAAGCTCCTAGGTTACCTAGAGCAGCTGAATGATAGTTCAATAGAAAGTTGATATGCAAGCAATAATAGTGCTATTTTTCTAACTGTGTGCGGATTGGCAATTACTGTATTTGTGAAATTGGCTGGTACGCAACTAGTAACTGTTCCTGACGCGCTCTGGAGGGTGTCATCGAGAGTCACAATGAGGGTTGGATAGCCTCCCCGAGTCGCAGTTTCTGGCTACTGCTGCTGAATGAGTTCTCTCAGCTTTTTGGCCAGGCTGTGGTGGCCATTAATCACCGCAATTCGGGAGAGGCTCAATCCCTCGCTGTCGCGTAGTAGAAGGTTGGCCCCACGCTTCACCAGTAGATCAATCAGCGCGCTGTTGCCCCTGCTGACCGCCTCCATCAACGGTGTCCAGCCATCATGGTCTGCATGGTCCAGTATTGCGCCATGGCCGAGTAGTGCTACGGCGGTCTCTGTATTGCTGCGCTCAACCGCATAGTGCAGGGCGGTTGCCCCATGATCATCCGTGACCAAGGTGGATGCACCACGGTTGAGGAGTGCCATGAGCGCCTTCAGATCCTGTTTCTCTGCCGCAATCATGAGTGCGGTGAGACCATTTTTGTCACGAATATTCATCCCTGCATCCGCAAGCAGCAGCATCTGGATGGCATCCATGTTGCCTTGACTTGCCGCAATCATCAGGGCAGTTCTGCCGTGGCGGTCGGAGGTATTGATGTTACTGTTGTAGGCCATCAACATTGAGATGACATCAGCCTCACCACTACGGATGGCGATCATCATGGCATCCATCCCATTGCGGGTCTTGATGTGAGTGTCCGCTCCCGCTTTAAGTAACAGGGAGATTAGCGGCATACTCCCCTCGTCTGCCGCCGCTAAGAGGGCCGTATAGCCACCATCGGTCTGTCTGTTGATGCGTGCCCCATGTTCAAGGAGTAGCTGTGCAATATCCAGCTGTCCATCCTCAGCGGCATAGATCAATGGTGTATGGCCCAGTTTGCCAGATGTATTCACATCGGCTCCCATGTTTACCAGCCGTTTGACCTCTTTGTAGTCCCCATCAATGACCGCTGTACGCAAGGAGAGATCTAGTGCTGAGTCCGCCACTGCTGCTGTTGTAGAGAAGAGGGTAACGAGTGCAATGAGTGTTTTTTTCATAGTTGGTATCCAATCTGAATAGTTTCAGCACTGCGGGTGGTGAGAGGTTGCCGGTTTTTATTGTTATTTCAGCGCGCTGATTATTACGGATTCACGCTATCCCCTTCTCCGGTGGGGTCTTCAGTCTCTTCTGGCTCGTCCGGCTCAGTATGGGCAATCCCCTTGTGGCAGTCGATACAGGTCTGTCCCTTCTCGGTTGCCCGACCATGTTTTTTCCGTGCACTACGATCCTGTGCATCCAGATCCATATTCTCGAAATCATGGCAGTTTCGGCACTCCCTGGAGTCACTGGCTTTCATCTTATCCCATACGCTGTTGGCCATCTTCCAGCGGTAGTCATTATATTTCTGTAGGGCGGCATCTCTGCGTGCCTCTGCCTCTTCTCCCATCTCCTCAGAGTAGGGCTCTCCATAATTGGGAATACAGAGATTGGAGCCCTCCTTGATGGGGATAAAGAGGTCTGGGCAGCTGCCATTTTCGTTGCTACTGACCAGCTGTAGTTCATTGGGCTCAATTGTGCCCATAATCCAGTGGTAGACATCTTTTGCCGCCATAATTTTGGCTTTAACCTTGGGGATGAACTGTTGTGGGACATGGCAATCGGAGCAGGTGGCCTGGACACCCGATTGGTTATTGTAGTGAGCGGTATGTTTATACTCCTCCAGATTAATCTTCATGGAGTGGCAGGAGGTACAGAACGCCATTTCGTTGGTCGCGGAAAAAAAGAGATTAGTTCCTCCAAGTGCCGCTGCACCAGCGATAAAGATAAGCACGGAAACGAGTAATTTGTTCATAAATAAGTTGCTCTGGAGATTGTTGTTATGGGTGGTGATTAGCTACTTGTGACTTGTCAGTCTGGAGGCATAGTCGATAACGGCAGTCATTTCACTATATTTAAATTCTTGAATCTGTTGCACCATTTTCTGGTTCGCATTTCTGCGCTTTCCATCCTTGATCCAGATGAACTGT
>JABHIC010000394.1 GCA_018671205.1 Gammaproteobacteria bacterium | reverse complement strand
AGATTGCACGCACAGGCGCACGCATTACTGCGTTACAACTCCTTGCAATAGCTGACTATTCCGCGTCGTTGTGCCTTGTCCTGCGCACACCTATACGCACACTCTAGCCTGTTCAACTGAGGATTCTAGGTTGAAGAGAAGAGACCGATGAGACCACCGCGGTGCCATCGGTTCAGCTAAATCCGCTTATGTCTTGTCGAGTTTGCCGACCAGTGAGAGGGTAAATTCTGCACCCATGTATTTAAAGTGGGGACGAACAGCCATACGTACACGGTACCAACCAGGATCCCCCTCGACATCTTCAACAAAGATTTGTGCCTCACGCAGGGGACGACGACTGCGTACCTCTGAGCCGGGGTTCTCCTGATCCGAAACGTATTGGCGAATCCATTTGTTCAGCTCAGTTTCAAGATCTCCTCGCTCCTTCCAACTGCCAATATTTTCACGCTGAATTACTTTAATATAATGACCTAATCGATTAATAATAAACATATAAGGAAGCTGAGTCCCCAACTTGTAATTGGTCTCAGCCACTTTTGCCTCTTTGTCTGTCCCAAAGAACTTACTCTTCTGTATGGAGTTCGCCGAGAAGAATGCGGCGTTATCACTGCCTTTGCGGAAGGTCAGGGGAATAAACCCCTCTTCAGCTAACTCAAACTCTTTACGGTCAGAAATCAGTACCTCGGTAGGGATTTTGGTCTCAATCTGCCCCATCGACTCATACTGATGCAGCAACAGATCCTCTACCGCACCACCACTTTGAGGACCGATAATATTGGGACACCAGCGAAAATCCGCAAAGCTCTCTGTCAACCGTGTCGCAAAGGCGAAGGCAGCACTACCCCAGCAGTAACGCTCATGCTCTTTCTCAATCGACTCCTCATAGTGAAAAGCCTTGACCGGATTGGTCTCTGCTCCGTAAGGAAGACGCAACAGGAAACGGGGCATGGCCAACCCCACGTAACGTGCATCCTCTGTCTCCCTGAAAGAGCGCCACTTGGTATATTGAGGCCCCTCAAAGATGGATTTGATATCTTTTAAATCTGCCAGCTGTTCAATGCTGTCAACCCCAAAGAATTGAGCGGCGGCTGAAGCGATAAAAGGGGCGTGAGACATTGCAGCCACACTAGCCAATTGCTGCATCAGGGCGACATCCTGTGGCTCTGCCCCAAACTCATAGTTACCAATCATCGCGGCAACAGGCTGGCCACCAAACTGCCCATACTCGGCTGTATAGACATGTTTATAGAGTCCCGATTGGGTAATTTCTGGTGCCTCTTCAAAATCTTCCTGGAGATCCTCCCTGGAGACACTGACCAGCTCAAGCTTAATATTTTCACGAAAATTGGTTCTATCAACCAGAAAACGCAGACTACGCCAAGCGGACTCCAACTGCTGAAATTTCTCATGGTGCAGCACCTCATCAACCTGCGCAGAAATCTTGGCATCCAGCTCGGTGATCATCTCATCAACCAGACGCTTATGTACCTTCTCCTCTGCTCGTGAGGGCTCCAGCATGCCTCTGATAAAAGCCTCCACTCCCCGCCTGGCCAACTGATAGGCACCATCTTCAGGCCGCATGGTGGTCTCTTGCATCACCTCATCCAGCAAGGAAAAACTGCTCGCCTCTGTCGCAGTGCTCTCTTCTACCTGCTTATTCTCCCTATCAGACATCAGCTACTCCTCTCCCTTCAATTCACTAATCAATTTTTCACGCGCACCATCGTCCCCTAATAGGGCATCGATACGTTTCCTGAAAGCAGGGACATTTCCCAGCGGCCCCTTAAGGAAAGAGAGCGCCTCGCGCAACTCCAGCATCTGATTCAGCTCAGGAATCTGTCGCGCAATACGCTCTGGTGAAAAGTCTTTCAGGGTATCAAACCGTAAGTGGGCCACCATCTCCCCATCCTCTTCACCGCTTAGACACTCTTTTACCTGGATGGAGAGGTTCAGTTCATGCTTACGCATTACCTCCGCAAAGTTATCCTTATCCACATTAACCGGCTGACGATCCTCTAGTGGACGCTCATCCTCTTGCAGTGTGTAGTCCCCTAACACCATCAATTTGAGCGGCAGTTCAACTTGTGCCTGTGCATCACCTGTGGCGGGTTTATATGTAATATTGATGTAACTATTCAGGGGTCATTTCCATAAACTCAGGCCACCGTCCCTCGTAGAGCAGTCTCAAAGCCTCAGAAGAGGATACTCCATTCTTCTGACAGGTGGAGAGATAGCTGCGTATGCGAGCAAACATCATTGCCCCTT
>JABHIC010000393.1 GCA_018671205.1 Gammaproteobacteria bacterium | reverse complement strand
TAATTATTCGTCTAATTATATTTCTAATACTGGTCTAAATATGATAATACAATACGACGTGGAGCCAGAGCCAGAACCAGAGCCAGAACCAGAACCAGAGCCAGAACCAGAAATGGATGCCTTCGATTCACCGCAGGAGGCGCCAGTGGAGCCTCCTGCGGCTGAAGCTCCAGCGGTTGGTGACCCTCTGCCTGCAGCGGCAGCAGCAGCCGGAGCAGCACTACCCACTGCGGAGCTGGAGAAGCTGTTGTCACAGTTGACCTCTGTGGCGGATCGGGTTGAGCAGGCGGTAGAGAAAGGGGAAAATATCACTACTGAGCTGGAGGAGCGTCTTACCGCCGGTGAGCGGATGGTCAAAGGGATCAAGGAGGTCTCGACGGCGATGAAAGAGGAGCGCCCCTCTCTGGCGAAGGTGGAGAAGGCGAGCTCACTGGGGATGATCGTAGGCGGGGTTACCCTGCTGTTATCGGGCGCAGTTCTGGGGCTGATCGTGATGGATGATAAGGAGTTAGTCCCGGAGCAACTGGATATCGTCACTGAATCGGTGGATGGCATCAGTGAGAGTGTTAATGTGATTGCGGGGCAAGTACTTGATCAGCAGCAGCAGATGGATGAGGCGATGGAGTCGATGAACTCCTTGCAGACAGCGTTCTCCTCGATGTCGAAACCGGCAGAAGAGGAGGTTGAGGAGATGGAAGGGGAGGCTCCTAAAGAGGTGGCAGAGGTCACGATTGACTTTAGTGCGGTTGAGGGAAAAATTGATGAGACCCAGCAGAAGATCCTGGCGCTGCATGAACAGTTGAAGAGCGCACAGGGGCGTTATCCGGAGCTGAAGAAACATCTGCAGCAGCTGGTTGTGGGTCAGAAACAGTTGAAAAGTGAGCAGAGCAAACTACTGCAGATTCAACAGGCGATGAGTGAGCAGAAGGAGCGAGGGAAGACCATCTACAAATTCCCCTAAGGGGTTCTTCCTAATGGACTCCTTATGGGCCTCTGAACAAGGGGATGCCAGAGTAGAGTAGTCTGCTCTGGCATTTTTTGTGGCATGCTATTTGCTTCAGTATATCTTGTGAGTAAACCACTAACAGAAAATTGTCAGAGAGAACGATGGCTGGAATTCTAGATAACTATATCGGTATTAGTGCACAGGCACTGCAGGTGCGTACCAAGAAAACGGAGCTACTTGCTGCTAACCTGGCTAATGCAGATACGCCGGGATTCAAGGCCAAGGATATCGACTTTCGCAAGGCACTCGATTTTGCTAGTGGAGAGAGGCTGGATCAGACCCATGACCAGCACTTTGCGGTGGGAGATCATGGTGCCGGCCGGGTGCAGTTCCGCATCCCCACACAACCCGCTGTGGATGGTAATACGGTAGAAGCTCATGTAGAGCAGGGGGAGTTTCTGGATAACGCGGTACGTTACCAGGCGACTGTCCAGTTTATTGGCGGGAAGATGAATACACTGAAATCTGCCATTAAGGGCGAATAACGGAGAATAACGGATGCCACTATTTGATGTTTTTGATATCTCATCCTCTGCGCTTCATGCGCAGAATGTACGACTCAACACAGTGGCCAGTAACCTCGCCAATGCGGAGTCGATCTCCACCACCGAAGAGGGGGCCTATCGGGCCAAAGCTCCGGTATTTGAGGAGATTCTCACTCGCCATGATAACCACCCGATGGAGCTGCCCGGCGGAGTACGGGTGAAAGAGGTCTCGGTGAGCGATGCGCCCATTAATAAGCGATACCAGCCCAACCATCCAATGGCCGATAAAGAGGGGTATATCTTTGCTACCAATGTAAATCCGGTAGAGGAGATGGCCAATATGATGTCTGCCTCCCGCTCTTATGAGAACAGTGTTGAGGTGATGAACACCACCAAGCAGCTATTGATGCGCACCCTGAATATGGGGAAATAATCGCTAGGTGGCTGTCCGAGAATAGAAGCCGTAGCGAAAATCACAGAAAGGTTATAAGGTGAGCTTATTGATTGAGGCGAATAGTGTCGCTATTTAACGAGATCAATAAGCTCAGATTATGATCTTTATGGGATTTGCAGTAGG
>JABHIC010000392.1 GCA_018671205.1 Gammaproteobacteria bacterium | reverse complement strand
CGGTGGTCTCGCCCTCTTCCTGTTTGGAATGGAGCAGATGGCAGATTCGCTGAAGGCGGTCGCCGGAGAGAAGATGAAACTGATTCTCTCTAAACTCACCACCAACCGTTTTACCGGAGCCATTACCGGGGCGCTGGTGACTGCGGTGATCCAATCCTCTTCGGTGACCACGGTACTGGTCGTGGGGTTCATCAGTGCCGGGCTGATGTCGATGGCTCAATCCATCGGTGTCATTATGGGAGCCAATATTGGTACCACCATCACCGCACAAATTGTCGCCTTTAAGGTGACTAAATATGCCCTGCTAATGATTGCGATGGGGTTTTCCATGCTCTTCTTCTCCAACCAGAACAAGATCAAACACTATGGCGGTATGTTGATGGGGTTGGGCCTGGTCTTCTTTGGTATGAGCGTGATGAGTGATGCCATGAGCCCGCTGCGTAGTTACCAGCCCTTCCTCGACCTGATGGTTGAGATGAGTAATCCTCTACTGGGGATTCTGGTTGCTGCCGGTTTTACGGCCCTGGTTCAATCCAGCTCAGCAACCACCGGTATTGTGATCGTGATGGCAAGCCAGGGGTTTATCTCCCTTCCTGCGGGCATTGCACTCGCTTTCGGTGCCAATATCGGCACCTGTGTTACCGCCCTGTTGGCCTCCATTGGCAAGCCCCGGGAGGCGCTACGGGCAGCGGCCGTACATGTTCTCTTCAACGTACTGGGGGTTCTGCTCTGGCTGGGGTTGATTGATCAATTGGCACAGGTGGTGACTACGGTCTCACCGGCACACCCGGAGCTTGTCGGGATTGACCGCCTGAGTGCCGAAACACCGAGACAGATTGCCAATGCACACACCATCTTCAATATCTCCAATACCCTGATCTTTCTCCTCTTTACCGGACAGTTCGCCCGCCTGGTCGAGTACCTGGTTCCCGACCGCCCGTTGGAGGATGATCAGCTGATCACCATCCGGCATCTGGATGATGAGCTCCTCTCAACCCCGTCACTGGCACTCAATCGCACCCGTCTTGAGCTGGTAAGAATGTCAGGGATCATCCATCAGATGCACCAAGATGCCCTCCCTGCCATCCTTCACGGCTCTCGGGCAGATCTGCAGGAGCTGGCACGAGAGGATGAAAAAGTGGATCTGCTCCACCGTGAAATCATCCACTACATGGGCAAAGTCAGTGGTAACAAGCTCACAGAGGTAGAGGCGATGGAGCTTTCCAATCTGTTTGAGATCACCAATGCACTGGAGAATATTGGTGACCTGATTGAGACCGACATGGTGGAGCTGGGCAATCAACGGATTACCGACGAGATTACCATCAGTCCGAACACCTCCCAGGTACTGAAGGGGATCCACAACGCCGTATCACAGGCATTAGAGAGTGCGGGGGTCACCATTCAGACAGAGAATATCAGTGATGCCAACAAAATTACCCGCATGAAGAGTGAGTTTAACCAGCTGGTCGACTCTGCCCATCAACACCAGATGGAGCGACTGACCGTGGACGAGAGTAAGCGGGTTCGAACCTATTCACTAGAGGTAGAGGTCATCGAAAAGCTGAAACGGATCTACTACTTTTCCAAACGTATTGGTAAGGCCGCTGCCAAGCCTGAGGCGAGCATCGCCTGAACCGGGGCTGAATGAGGGGGGAGAGAGGGTTCTACTCCCTCCTCAGCACCGAGAGTTTTCCCGGAAAGCTGGTAGAGAAGCGACTGCCCTCACCCAGTTGACTCTCGATCACCAGTTCAGCCTCATGCGCCTGTAGTGCCCCTTGCACAATCGAGAGCCCCAGCCCCGTCCCCCCCAGTTCACGTGAGCGCCCTTTATCCACCCGATAGAAGCGCTCCGTTAGCCGTTGCAGATCCTCCATCGGAATGCCCGGGCCATTATCCTGCACCATAAACCGTGTCTCATCGGCACCCCCCTCCCAACGGACGGTGATCTCTCCCCCTTTCTGGGTATACTTGATCGCATTAACCATCAGATTGGAGAAGGCGCATTTAAGAATATCGGGGGTTCCCCGCAGATAAAGCTGCGGATCAACCTCCAGATTGAACCGTTGCTCTCTCTTGTTAATCAGAATGGAGTGACTCTCTACCAGCTCACCCAGCAATCCGGCCACATCCACAACCTCCTGCCGAGGGGGTGTCCCCACCTGCTCCAGGCCAGAGAGCAGCAACATATCCTCAACAATTTGCAACATGCGCTCGGTATGCGCACCCATCACCTCCAGAGGACGTCTCCACTGGCTGGGGGTCTCCCCCCCCACCAGCTGCTCCAGATAGCCCCCCAAAATAGTCAACGGGGTACGCAACTCATGGGAGGCATTGGCAACAAACTCCCGCTGCCGAACCTCCTGCTGTAACTGCTGCCCACACTCCCTCAACACCAGCAGCTGCCGTTTTTTTCGATAGGGGATGATCTCGGCATAAAAACAGTAGGTACCTCCTGATCTCACCCTCAGATGGATGGGGGTGGCCGCCTCCATCTGCTCTCCAAGTTGTGGGTAGAGGGCCGAAAATGGAGCCAGTTGATCCAGTCGCCGGTTAAGAATTTTACTCTCCTTCCACCCTAACAGCCGCTGTGTCGAACGGTCAAACCAGACCACCCGGCGCTGATCATCCAGCAGAATGATCAGCTCTGAAATAGAGAGCCCCTGAAGCACCCTATACAGTGATTTTTTGGAGAACCGGCTCCCCCGCTTTTTCTTTTTACTGGCCATCAACGCTATCATCGACGGCATCATGAGCGGTAAATTGATAACCAAAACCACGCACCGTTGCAATCACCTGCCCACTACCACCATGCTGCTCCAGAACCTTGCGTAGACGACGTACATGCTGATCCACCGTACGCTCTTCCACAACCACCGTGTCGCCCCAAACATGGCTCAACAGCTGACTGCGGCTATAGACCTTGTCTGGATGGCTCATCAGGAAGTGGAGTAGACGAAACTCGGTTGGGCTCAGATGTGCCCGCTCCCCTTTCACAAAGACCTTGTGGCGGTTAATGTCCATGCTGATCTCATCAGTGGGGAGTGGTTCCATCTCTGGGGCATCCAGAGGGGGCTGTATACGCCGCGACACCGCACGAAGACGGGCCACCATCTCCTGCAGAGAGAAGGGTTTAACAATATAGTCATCGGCTCCCGCATCCAGCCCCGCGACCCGGCTCTGTTCATCCGCACGAGCCGTGAGCATAATCACCGCCACTCTTCTCAGCCGCTTTTTGGACCTAATTTTATACAGTAGCTGAATTCCATCCATATCTGGCAACATCCAGTCCAGCAAGATAATATCGGGACGATCGGTGATAATTTCCTGCCATGCCGAGGCCGCATCAGCCGCCTCCCGGGTCAAGATTCCCTCCCCCTTCAGGTAGCCCACCACCATCTCTCTCAGGTCCGGCTCATCATCAACCACCAGTACACTCATTATTTCGCTCTTACTCACCATCCATACCTCTTCTTCCGTCACTCAGGTCAGAGAGAGTAGTGCGGATGCCAGCAGCGCTGGATCGTACTGTTCCGCATTACGCTTTCTGACCAGCTTTGTCTCGATCAGCTGGATACCAAGCTCATCCAGTAGCAGTGCCGAAACCCGATCCGGGTAGGTATCGGGGTTGCTGTCGATCAGCACAAAGTTAATAAAATCACCTCTGTCGTATTGAGGGCCACTCCCCTGCTGCAGATAGTGAAGCAGGGTTCGTATGGCGTCATCCATCGTCATGCCAATCTGCTCAGGATCGTGACCAAGGTTGGGAACATATACTTTAGGACAGTGGTTGGTAGCAATCGCACGGCTCACCCCATTGGGTAACAGGTTCGCAATCAGGCTAGAGTAAAAACTACCCGGCGGATAACAGATCAACTCGGCACGCCGGATCAGTTTGCCATTCTTTTTACGCAGTGTCGCCTCTGCCGGCTCCCGCTGGTCTAAATCTGCCGACAGAAAGAGCTGCTTTACCGGGGAGGCGAGTGGCGGACACTCCTTACCGGTCATCCGGTGCTGGCCCAGAATCTGGCTTCCATCCTCAAGCGTTACCCCCAGATGGAGATCATCATTGACAATAGCCCGTACCGTACCATGCACATTAACCAGTTTGGAAAATAGAAAGATGATGGGGTCGAGATGTTTATGGTTATTGAGGTACCCCCCCGCAAGAATGAGATTACCGATACTCGCCCCACGCAGATCAAATGAGGAGGGCATCCGCTCGAGAAAGTACCCTAACTGGATACGAATAAGCCTGCGCATGGGGTTGGGAACCGCCCGGATCAACCGCTCTTTACCACTACAGATTCTCCGTAAACGCTCCAGCAGTGCCCCATTCTCCTCCTCTCTGGAGAAACGGTAGGTAAACAGTCGATAGATATTAGGGTGGCCGGTAATCGACATATCGGCCAGTGCCATCATCCGGCTGCGAAGATCACCAATGGACGGCATGTCGAATGCCTTACGCAGCACTGCAGAGCTGCCACCGGAATCAAACGGTGTCACCATATGGATAGTATTGTGGGAATACTCTTTAAGTCGGCTACTCAGGCGCGTCAATGCGCTACCTCCGCTAAAAAAAAGTAGCGTGGGGCCAAGTTCCGGATTTTTTTTGTAACGTTCCAGGCGTAGCAGATCCGGTACCACTACCGCACGAGTAACGTGGATGGTATGCATAGCGTTATCTTTTCTTTTTTGGCAACTCATCCGCTCCCCCGGAATAGTTACCCTTATTCGTCTCCATTCAGGTTTACAAGCGTAACATACGACACTATTATCAGGTGCGACATTTACACCTATTAGAAGAGCCATGCGCACTCCCAAAAGTATCCACGAGAACCTGCGTTTCCTGATTTCCGAGATTGAGTCACAGCTCTCCAATCTCGGACTCTATTTCAGCAACTACTCCGTTACTGTCGCTAAACGCATTGTGGATCGTAGCGGTTATACCTACAACCTCAAGAGCAGCATCCATAGCAGTTGCCTGGCACTGATGATGCAAAAAAACAGGGGGCTACCGAGTGAGACCCGGCTCCTGCGCTCGCTGGAGTGCATCGCTACCGACCTAGAGCGCATCTCTGAACTCTGCCGTGATGCGATTCAACAGGTTGGCTATCTAAAAAAGAGAAAACATCTGCCCTCTAAACTCTACATTACCCTGCTGCGGCGTATTGGCAAGGGTGTAGGCATGATTGATGAGGCCATCGACAAGAGTGATACGCAGCTTGCCCTCAAGATCGGCCGCATTGAGAATAAACTGGACCACGCCTACAAAAAGCTGCAGCGCAAATATATCGCCGACCTGAAACAGAACAATCGACACCAGACCGAGGATCTGGTCTCTGCCCTCTTTATTGCCCGCTCCATTGAGCAGATGGGGGATGTATTACTCAGTATCAGCGAGGCAATTATCTCAGCCAATCTGGGGCAACCACTCAACACCGACCGCTACCACACCCTGCAGGCCTCGATCGCCCAGCTGAATGGTGTCGATAACCGCTCAGACCCCGCGCTGGAAGCCATCGCCCAGACGCGATCGGGCAGTGGTATCTCTGGGCTCAGCACCACCGATCAGGAGGGTAACGAGCAGTTGGCCATCTTCAAGGATGGAGAGAAACGTAAAGTCAGGGAGGAGCGTGACGGGGTAAAAAACTGGCATGAGATCTTTCCCGGGGTGGCCCCGAAAATTCTCTCCTACCACAAACAGGGACAATCCGCCGCGCTACTGATCGAGCACCTCGCCGGGCTGACCTTCGAGCAGATCGTGCTGCATGAGTCCCCCAAGCTACTGAAACAGACGATGAAGCAGCTTCAAAAAACATTGCGCCTGATCTGGTCTGAAACAGAGACCCAAAAGCCGGTCGCCGCACACTACATGGATCAGCTGGAACAACGGCTGGAGGATGTCTATCGGCTACACCCGGAATTTATCGAGGGGAGCCGGCAGATTGGCAACCATCTGTTGCCATCGTTTGCTTCCCTGCTGCGGCGGGCACGCGATTATGAGAAGCAGCTCACGGCCCCCTTTTCCGTCTACATTCACGGTGATTTCAATGTGGATAACATCATCTATGACCCCTTGGAGAAGAGGATCAACTTTATTGATCTGCACCGCTCCACCTATATGGACTATGCGCAGGATGTCTCCGTCTTTATGGTCTCCAACTATCGCTTACGGGTTGAAGAGCCAACGCTTCGTCGGCGGGTTCTTCAGCAGAGTTACAGCATTTACCGCTTTGCCACAGCTCATGCAAAACGGTCTGGAGATACCACCTTTGAGCTACGACTCGCCCTGGGCCTGGCTCGATCCTTTGCCACCTCGACCCGTTTTATTCTCGACAAAACAGTCTCCCGGGCGATGTGGGTTCGTGCCCGCTACCTGATCGAACTGGTACTGGCGTCAAAGCCTGACAAAAAGGGTTTCCGCCTGCCCATTCGCGAGATTTTCATCGATTAACTGGAGCTAACCCAACATGAGAACCCCACCCAAAATTGGAGTCATCGGCATACCCGGGAAGTGGTCTACAGAGACCCTGGCGGATGCGGTCGAAAAAGAGACCGGCTTTCGATTGGTGGTCGATATGGCCAATGTCACCCTCGATCTGGAGCAGAATAGCCTCTATTCAGGCTCCCATAACTTGTGTGAGCTGGATGCGCTGGTGGTCAAAAAGATCAGTGCGGTCTACTCCCCCACCACGCTGGACCGTCTGGAGCTGCTGCGGGTTGCAGAACAGGCTGGGGTGCGCGTTTTCAGTCCCGCCCAGAGCATGTTGCGGCTTATTGACCGACTCAGTTGTACCGTGACCCTGCGCAATGCCGGTATCCCTATGCCCGACACGGTAGTGACCGAGGAGGTGAATCATGCAATAGAGGCGGTCCAGCGCTTTGGTAGCGCGGTTTTCAAGCCACTCTACTCAACCAAGGCGCGCGGTATGTTGATTATCGATGACCATCAGGAGCCTGCGGCGCTGAGACAGGCGATACTCTCCTTCAGGGAAGAGAACCCGATGATGTATATCCAGCGCAAAATTGAGCTCCCCGGTAGAGACCTCGGCATGGTATTCCTTGCGGGTCGCTATCTCGGCAGTTATGCGCGAGTTTCACAAGGGGAGACCTGGAACACAACCATTCATAGTGGGGGGCGGTATGCCCCCCATACCCCGACAGACGAGGTCATTGCACTCGCTCATCAGGCTCAGGCACTGTTCAATATGGATTTCACAACCGTGGATGTTGCTGAGACCAACCAGGGGCCCATTGTCTTCGAGGTATCCGCTTTTGGTGGCTTTCAGGGGGCAAA
The DNA here is from genome assembly GCA_018671205.1 of Gammaproteobacteria bacterium. GTDB lineage: Bacteria > Pseudomonadota > Gammaproteobacteria > Thiopontia. The sequence continues at coordinate 1,555 of JABHIC010000392.1, read as the reverse complement.
GGATGGGATCGGCATTGATGCTGCGGCCCTCTATGTGGCTCACGTACTCAAAGAGATTGGATAGGTGGGACGACGTATCGCAGCGATCATTCGCCACGGGGATTACCAGCAGAGGGAGAATACCCCCAGTGCACTCCAGCCCTATCCACTCAACGCTGCGGGTAAAAAACATGCCGAGCAGGCTGCGCTCACCATTGGAGAGTGGGTCGATGAAAATGGCTGGCAGCTGGTGCCAGAAATTGACTGCTCAGAGCAGCTCAGGGCCTGGCAAACTGCAGAGATTATTGCCACCACACTTAATGGTTCACTCACCAGTTTCCAGACACTGTCAGAGCGCAGCGTGGGTGCTGCGGCCAACCTGACCAGCAGGGAGATCCGCGAGGTCATCCACAACGATCCACGCTACCCCGATCTTCCCCAGGGTTGGAAGTCCGACAGCCACTTTCGCCTGCCGCTACAGGGGGCGGAGTCACTACTGGAGGCGGGAGAACGGGTGGCCCGGCACCTCCAGACGCGCATTGACCAACTCCCCAACGCAGACGATAGTATTAAACTATTTGTCGGACATGGTGCCGCTTTTCGCCACGCGGCCTACCATCTGGGCCTGCTGGAGTATGAACAGATTGCGAAGTTAAGTATGTACCACGGTACCCCTCTGCTCTTTGAACGGCTTGATGATGAGAGCTGGTCTCATCTTGATGGCGCATGGAAAATCAGAATAACAGGAGCGGATTATCGTGATTAAGAGCCCGCACTACCGGGGAGAGGAGTGGACCCATACCCGGCTCCCTCAACAGAGCCAGGCATGGCTACTGGGCAAAAACCTCTCCATCAAAAAAGACCCGTACCACCGGGCCTCCTACCTCAAGGAATTTGTCAAGGTAATCGGCGAGGAGCCCTGGCGGTGGCCCAAACACCCCATCTACTTTATTGCCGATCTACATGGTGATGCCGATGCCTTTATCGCCTCTCTGGTTGCGACTGGTGCGGTCAAAAAAACAGGGGTTGAAGACAGGCAGATCCAACTCACCAAAAAGGGGCGCAAGGGGGAGTTTCTGATTGGTGGGGACTACTTTGACAAGGGGCCCAGCACCCTGCGTCTACTGCGTGTCATCAAGATACTGATTGATAAAAAGGCCAGGGTCACCCTCCTTGCAGGTAACCATGATATTCGAATGCTACTGGGTATCCGTAGTATCAACCTGGAGCCCAATCCGCGAACCGACCACTTCTTTATCCGCATGGGGCCAAAGACAGTCCCCTTCCTGAAGGAGATTAACCAGGCCTATCTACAGGGTAAAAAGGGGCTGAAAAATATCCCCTCCAGCCGCGAATGCCGACGCCGGCTCTACCCCCCCAAACGCTGGTTCCGGGATTTCCCCGAACAGGCCGCCTGGGTCATGCCTGAGCCTGCGATCAAGAGAGAGATGGAGAGGCTACACCTCAAGATCGACCAGTTTGGACATGAGAGCCGGAAGGCTGGACTCTCAACCCGCATGAGCTATGCCGCAGCAATGAAGTGGGAGGAGCTCTTCCTCCACCCCAAAGGGGAGTT
>JABHIC010000052.1 GCA_018671205.1 Gammaproteobacteria bacterium | reverse complement strand
CCGTATGTTGGACTACCATCGTGATACTGCCCATAAAGAGATTGAAGAGGGACTCAATATCCTGGAAAAGAGAGTCCATCAGCAGAAACAGAAGCTTATTCTCCAATCTGCACTGCTTGCGGGGAGCAAATCGATCGTCGCCTCACTCAAGCGGGTTAATAAGGGGAGCGGGCCGAAAAACTATAACGGCATCCTTTTAGATCAAGATAAGTGGGAAATTGTTGGCCGTCTGCGGAGCGTGGTAAAAGCCCAAAAAGAGGTTGAGATCTTTGTCTATGATCAGCGGGGGGAACTGATCGCCTTTGCCGCCACCGATTCGAGCCAGCCGATTGAGGGTATTGTGAGCTACAGTAGGGATGCCCCCTCTATTCTACAGCGTAAGAGCAAGATTGAACGCTGGAAAGGGGACTCTGCCGGCCTTTTTCTGGAACAGTGGGGAAGGCAGGAGCTGGAGGGCTCGGCCATTCAACAGCGACCCGGTGCCTTGTTGTTGAAAAACAATTACCCAATAGAGCAAAAGTATGCCGATGGCAGGGTGCATATTGGAACCATTGTGGTGGCTACTCTTCTGGATGAGGCCTACATCAGCACGCTCAGTTACCCCCCCCTCTCCTTTGGAATACTTGATGAGAAGGCTGTTACCATCGTCGGCAGGACATTCCTGCGTAGCATGAGCCTGATCAAGCGAGAGCAGTTTCTGATGCATAACCAAGAGGGAATACTCTTCTTTCATCTCAATGATGCATTTTTGGGTAGCCGCGTGATGCCACTGGGCGAGCAGGGAGAGGTTCTTCATCTGTTGGCTCGATACCCGCTGGAGAACTACCTTGCCGCCAGTGAACGTACCCGCCGGGCAGTGTTGACGGCAGTGGTTGTGATCGCACTGATTGTCTTCCCGCTGGGGTTGTTACTCTTACAGTATTATATCAATACTCCGTTACGACAGCTGATGTCTGGGGTGAGACGGTTACAGAAAGGGGATTATGAGGAGCGTGTCGAGCTTAAGGCCAGTGGAGAGCTGGGTGAGCTGGCTACCGCACTGAATACCCTGGCTGGGGGGATTCGTGAGCGAGAGCGAGATCTCAGCGCGATTATTGACCAGATTCCCCTGATGCTTTATGTGAAGAGCGCAAAAGACCTTCGTTTTGTAAAACTCAACAGGGCGGGTGAGGCCCTGCTGGGGAAAAGCAGGAGTGAGCTTATTGGGCTCAATGACTATGACCACTTGCCCGCTGAGCAGGCCGATCTTTTGGTTGAAGAGGATCGGCAGGTTCTCTCCAGTGGGGTGGTGCGGGATATTGCGGAAGAGTTTATCGATACCCCACAGGGGCTGCGTACACTCCATACTCGCAAAGTCCCTATTGTTGATAGTGATGGGTGCCCCTGTTATCTGTTGGGGTTGTCAGAGGATATTACCGAACAGAAAGAGGCAGAAGAGCATCTTCGACAGTGGGCAAAGGTATTTGATAGTACCAGTGAGGCGATTGTCATCACGGATCTGGATGCCAATATCCTCGATGTGAACCATGCTTTCAGCCAGATTTCCGGCTACCAGAAAGTGGAGGTGGAGGGTGAGAATGCTCGCATAATGAAATCAGGACGCCAGGATCGGGATTTCTATATCGGGATGTGGCAATCCCTTCTTGGGAAGGGGAGTTGGCAGGGAGAGATCTGGAACAAAAGAAAGAGTGGGGAGCTCTACCCCGCCTGGCAGACCATTAGTACCGTCTATGATGATGATGAGAAGAAGGCGACTCATTATATCTCTGTCTTTTCCGATATAACCGCAATAAAGAGGGCTCAGGATGAGCTCAACTTTCTTGCCCATCATGATCCGCTGACCCGGCTTCCCAACCGGCTGTTGCTGAAGGATCGAATGCAGCACGCGATTGACCGGGCCAGTCGTGAAGAGAGTCAGGTTGCAGTCATGTTTCTGGATCTGGACCATTTCAAAAATATCAATGATACGTTGGGCCATCCGGTAGGGGATCAACTTCTGTTAATGGTCTCAGAGCGGTTGAGAAGCATCTTGCGTGAAGTGGATACCCTCTCCAGACAGGGGGGTGATGAGTTTATTCTGGTACTGGAGGGGGCCGAGGATCTGCCCAGTGTGCTATTCGTGGTGAACAAGATTCTGGAGCTGTTTGAGCTTCCCTTCAATATTGCTGAAAAAGAGCTGAGAATCACGGTTAGTCTGGGGGTCAGTCTCTATCCCTGTGATGGTAGAGATTCTAATACCCTGATCAGGAATGCAGACTCTGCGATGTATAAGGCAAAAGAGAATGGCCGCAACCAGTTCTGGTTCTATACCGAAGAGCTTACCCAGAGGGCGGTTCAGCGGGTGGATATGGAGCAGGCCCTGCGCAATGTTGTCAGTAGTGGTGAGCTGGAGCTACACTATCAACCACAGGTGGCACTGCCAGAGGCAACGATTGTCGGGGCAGAGGCGCTGGTACGCTGGAATCGACCCGGTTATCCTCAGGTGATGCCGGACAGTTTTATACCGGTGGCTGAAGCGACGGGGCTCATCAATGAGATAGGGGAGTGGGTGCTGCGCCAAGGGTGCCAACAGATGGCCCAGTGGCTCGATCAGGGGTTATCCATTGAACGGGTGGCGATCAATGTCTCACCCGTTCAGCTTCGGCTTGGCAACCTGCCGGAGCTGGTGGAAGAGCTACTACAAGAGTTTGCTCTCTCCCCGCACCATCTGGAACTGGAGGTGACGGAGGCAGTCTTTATGGCGGATCGTAACCAGATGAAGCGTGAACTCCAGAAGCTGCATAGCCTGGGGGTTCAACTGGCGCTGGATGATTTTGGCACCGGTTTCTCCTCATTGAGCTACCTGAAGAACTTCCATTTTGATCGAATCAAGATCGACCGCTCATTTACCCAGAATATTCTTGAGATCGAGAGCAACCAGAGTATCGCAAACGCCATCATTACACTCGGCCAAAGTTTTAATATGAGCGTCATTGCCGAAGGGATTGAGACCCATCAGGCGCTGGAGTGGTTGAGTGAAAAGGGGTGTGATGAGGGGCAGGGGTACCTCTTCGCCCGCCCGCTTACAGTCAGTGATTTTTCTACCCTGTTGCAGGAGGAGGCTGGAGGTAGCGCAGGTAGTCCGCTCGGGGAATCTCACGAGCCCCCAGCCGTTTGAGATGTGGGGAGAGCATCTGAATATCCATCAGCTGGATCTTGCCAACCATTGACCCGGTGAGCAGGGAAACCAGGGCAATTTTTGAGGCATCATTGGCTCGGCTAAACATCGACTCCGCACAGAAGAGCCCCGCCACGGAGACCCCATACAGACCCCCGACCAGGGTTGATCCAGACCAACACTCTACCGAGTGGGCATGCCCCAGTCGGTGCAGATCAATATAGCCCCTTTTCATCTCTGCAGTAATCCAGGTTCCGGCCTGTTCGGGATTACCTCGCGGGGCGGCACACCCCTCGACTACAGCACTAAAATTACGATTGAGGGTCACCTCATAGGGGTGACGCCGGATTCGTTTTTTCAGGCTACGCGAGATGTGTAGCTCATCCGGGAAGAGGACTGCACGGGGGTTCGGGGACCACCAGAGAATGGGTTCACCCTCACTGTACCAGGGAAAGATTCCCTGGCGGTAGGCAGAGAGCAGACGTTGCGGAGTAAGGTCTCCCCCTGCTGCGAGCAGCCCATTGGGACTCTTCAGTGCGAGATGGGGTGGGGGAAAGGGGCCCTCCGGGTCATCACCCAGCCAGAAAGGCCCCTGCATTGAGCTTACTCGGTTGCGTTACAGTCGAGGTTGTCGAGGTAGTGTTCGGCATCCAGAGCAGCCATACAGCCACTACCGGCAGAGGTCACCGCCTGACGGTAGATCGGATCCGCACAGTCACCGGCGGCAAAGATACCCTCCACATTGGTGCCTGTGGCATAGTGGTGCGCACTGTTACGAACCAGAATGTAGCCATGCTCCATGTCGATCTGATCCTTGAACATATCGGTATTGGGCTTGTGGCCAATAGCAATAAAGACCCCACTCAACGCCAGCTCTTTGGTGGAGCCATCCTTGTTGAGAATACGTACTCCGGTCACTCCACTGTTATCTCCCAGTACTTCATCCAGTTGGGCGTTCCACTCGATAGAGATATTGCTATCGTCAGAGGCCGCCATCTGCAGAATACGATCCGAGAGAATCTTTTCACACTTGAAGCTGTCGCGGCGGTGGATTACGGTAACCTGCCGGGCAATATGGGAGAGGTAGATGGCCTCCTCAACCGCAGAGTTTCCCCCCCCGATCACACAGACATCCTGCCCCTTGTAGAAGAAGCCATCACAGGTGGCACAACCCGATACCCCACGTCCCATAAAGGCCTGTTCCGACTCTAGCCCCAGATACATCGCAGAGGCACCGGTAGAGATGATCAGGGCATCGCAGCTATAAGATCCCATATCTCCCTTAAGCTGGAAGGGGCGCTGGGAGGTATCAATACTTTGAATCATATCAAAGATGATCTCGGTATCGAATCGCTCGGCCTGTTTTAGCATACGGTCCATCAACTCTGGCCCCTGTATCCCCTCAGGCTCTCCCGGCCAGTTATCCACCTCGGTAGTGGTGGTGAGTTGTCCACCCTGTTGCATACCGGTAATCAAGGTTGGTTTCAGGTTGGCACGGGCGGCATAGATCGCCGCAGTATAGCCAGCGGGGCCAGAACCGAGAATCAGAAGGGGGCAGTGCTGTACATCGCTCATGATAAACTCCAGAATGGTTGGTATAAAGATCTCAACAACGGCTTATGCCATGGAATGTTGAGGTTCCTAGGTTCCTCAAGGAACCTCTGAAAATCAATGGGTGGGAATTGTACATGAATGGTTCGATCATTGGGGTGCCGCGTGAGGTCAGAGATCATGAGGGACGTATTGCTCTGGTACCAGAAGCGGTTGCGACCCTGATTGAAAAGGGGTACCAGGTCATTGTTGAGTCGGGCGGAGGTCTCGATAGCGGCTTTAGTGATAATACATATCGGCAGGCAGGGGCTCTGGTTGTACCCAATGCAGCAGCACTCTATGGTGAGGCGGAGTTGATTGTTAAGGTGAAAGAGCCTCAGCCGAGTGAGTTGCCGCTACTGAGAAGGGAGCATCGCCTCTTCTGTTACCTTCATCTGGCGGCTGATCTGGAACGGATGGAGGCGTTACGAAAAATCGGTCTGACCGCCATCGCCTTTGAGACGGTAGAGGTGGATGGAGTGCTGCCACTGCTGGCACCAATGAGCCAGATTGCGGGCAAACTCGCGGTACAGATTGGCGCCCAGCTGCTGCATCAAACAGCGGGGGGAAAGGGGGTGCTACTGGGTGGGGTTGATGGCGTAGCTCCTGGAGAGGTGGTGGTGTTGGGGGGCGGCAGTGCGGGGAGAGCCGCGATCTCCGTTGCAGCGGCACTGGG
>JABHIC010000391.1 GCA_018671205.1 Gammaproteobacteria bacterium | reverse complement strand
TTCGTGCCCCCTGGGGAGAGTGACGGTAGAGCCACTCCCACTCCTGCAGCGTACGTTGCTTCCCAAAAACGGTGAAGAACGCCTCAAGAATCTTTTTCTCATCGCCATCCTGATAGGGTTGAACGCTGAATTCAGCTGACATTCAACATCCGTGTCTCATGAAAGCGAACCTCATAGCGTGAAAAATATCGCTCTTTCAGTGCATCTCCCCACTTCTCACGCATGACGCTCTGCGCATGAGCCAACATGGCCTGCTTTTCTGAATGATCGGCAACCTCATTGTAGGTCACATTCTCGTGATGAATCAGCTCTGCCCCATAAACCTGAACAATACGCCAGCCGTGGTCTCGTGCATTCAGGCAGAAATCCACATCATTGAATGCCACCGGGAGCTGCTCATCAAAACCACCACAATCCTGCCACACCTCACGCTGAAACAGCATACAGGCTCCCGTTACCGCAGAAACATTGCGGGATACACTCAGCTCGCCCTTCCCCCCCCACTCGGAAATATTGGTCGCCACAAACTCCATATCCGTCCGAATCCCGTTATGTTGTGGCTCACCACTCGGATAGAGGAGCGTGGCACCCACGACCCCCACCCCCTCAAGCAGAAGATAGCGAACCATCTGCTGCAACCACCCCTTCTCAAGCGGCTTGACATCATCATTGAGACACAAGATCAGGGGGTTCTCACTGTTGACGATGGCCTGATTATTCAGTGCAGCCCAGTTGAAAGCACTATTATCATCAAGGATGGTGACCTCTCTCCTCTGCTCTATCAGCCCCTTCAGATAGACTCTCATCGCCTCATCAGGCCGATTGGCGAGCAGAAAAATCCGCCTGTTCGGGTAGTCCGTCGTGTGCCATAACCCCTCCAGACAGGCATGAAGCCCCCGGACATTCGTATGGGTGGGGATCACAATATCCACCGCCGGGAGCTCTCCGCTATCCCACAGCGGAACAAAACCAATACCCTCCCGATTGGCCTGTATCTCAACCTGTTCCAGCCCCCGCCCCAGAAGATGGCTCTTCAGCAGGGATTGGGCGGCATCCACAGCCCAGGGCTTTGTATCCATCGCGTACGCAACAGAGCTACGGGTAGCTCGCCAGTCATAGAGTGGCTCGGAAATATGTGCGACCTGTTCTGCAGCTATCCCTCTCTCCATCAGCGCCAACAGAAGTGCCCAGTCCTGTGAGCCATCAAAGGCAGTATCAAGCCCGTCCACCGCCTCCATCCAGTCACGCCGAACAATCGTCAGATGGTTGATGTAGTTGTGGTGGAGCAGTGTTTCTGGTGACCAGTCCGGTTTATGGTTGATATCCATCACCTGCCCTGCATGGTCAATCTTACGGCTATCCGTATAGAGCAGAACCGTGTCACTGCGCTGTTGTAGTGCAAGTGCAGAACGTAACAGCGCCTCAGGGTGGAGCAGATCATCATGATCAAGAAATAGAACGTAAGGGGCCTGCCCCAGCGCTAGGGCATCATTGGTTGCCACTGAGATGCCTCCTCGCTCCTCTCTGTAGAGTATTTTGAGGCGACGGTCTGCTTTAAAGTGAGGATCCCCCCTTAACGCCTCAAGAATAGTGCGTACCTCCTCTTTTTCAGAGGCATCATCGACAATACAGAGTTCCCATCCCGGATAGAGTTGATTCCGTACTGACAACAAGGTTTGTCGCAACAGCGTCGGATCGGTATCACAGACGGGCAAAAGGATAGAGAAGAAGGTCTCCTCTGGTAGACCACGACAGATCATCCGGGCAATACCCATACGTCCCGACTCTTCTATGCCCAACGCCTTACAACCTTCCCCCAACAGATCTTCAAGTGTCTGGTACTGATCAATCTGCTGCGTCAACCGCCCTATGTTTGATTGATCCGTGATCTGCCCCGCCTTCAACTCATTAATTTCATCCTCATAATTCTCGTTGAGTTGTGCGAGTGCAGAAAAATTTTCTGCGCTCAGCCGTGATTGAATTTTATCCAACACAACCGCCGTCCACTCCAAATAGCCGCGATCAGCGTGTATCTCATCAATATTCTGATCACCCTTTTGACTATATATCCTGTACTCACAAGAGAGCGTATCGACATGACCAAAGTGTTTATTGGAACCCGCAAAACGGGCCAGCATATCCCAATCTTCATAGGCTTCAAGCGCCTCATCGAACCGATTTCCATGAAATAATCCAGCACGAAAGAGCAGAGAGTGGATCGGTATCACATTCCCCAGCAGTAGCCGTTGAGGAGACCAAACCTGGTTGATCTCCTCGAAAACCTGCTGCCGATATACCTGATTCCCTTCACGACGACAGCCCACCAGGCGATACCCACCATAAACCAGATCTAGGGTAGGCTGTGCCTGCAGCTCCGATAGCAGATCTGCAAAATGTCCCGGATAGAGCACATCATCATGGTCCAGGAAGGCAATATATTCACCACGCGCTGCATCCAACCCGAGGTTAAGGTTATAACTTCTTGATGCCTTTCCCTCTAATAGCCGGATATCAAGCTGATTGAATGGCTCTAAATCCGGGCGCTCACTGCCAAACCAGACCACCAACACCTCAAACTGATCATAGCGCTGGAAAAGCAGACTACTCAGTGAGTAGTGAAGAAAGGGGAGGTCATCTGAACGCACAATGACCGAGATCAGCGGCCTTGCGGCAAAGAAATTCTCATACTGTCCATCCCACTCATACTGGAGATAGGCCTCCGCAGCCTCATACCCCCCGGCCACACCACGTAAACGGGAGAAGAGCCGGAGCTGCTCGACATAATCTTTTTTCTGTACTTGTGATTGCGACTGATGTGCCGCCATTGCGTTCAGCTGTTTCTCCAGTACATCACTGGTATCAAAGTAGTAGTTGACCGGGTCTAGTGGTCGCTCGGTCTCATAGAAGAGCAACTCACCTTCCCACTCCCCCTCCAGTGCCTTGAGCAGACCTCTGGTGACTCTGCGGTGATCAGGGTGCTCTTCCGATGGGTGGGGAAGCAGGATTTGACCTGGCCTGATCTCTGCAACAATACCTTGATAACGGGTAAGAATATCCCCACTCATCGGTACCGCGCTGTCACGATATCCCCAGAACTCAAACTCCTCAACCCCGATCTCTGCCAGACCCGCACGACTCTCGTTCTCACGTAGCTGAGCCCCCTTTGCGGTATGGACTAAATCCTGAGCCACACCACGCCCACCATCCGTCACAATCACAACAAAGATGTCATTTCCAGACTCGCGCATGCTCGCCAGATACCCTCCAGATCCGAGTATTTCATCATCGGGATGTGGAGAAAAAACAAGAATAGAGTGTCGTCTCAAAGGGGGGGATCCTATTGACAGAAAAAACAGTGAGTCGAGCCATTCACCGGAGTGAAAAAGCAGTGAAGAGTACCTCTAAAAAATGAACTGATCAGAAGTACCCTGAAATCAAGCGGGGAATATCGATCTATCCACGACAAAAATAGTATAGTTTGAGGATACTCACGTCAAGTGACCCGCCCATAGAGTGAGGCCATTACTTCATCCAGAAACCGCCGCTTACGCCTCTTTTTCGCGCTCAACCGAGTTAAGATAATGTAGCGATTATTTTGATATAAAGTGCTTGCGAGCTGGAAACGAAACTCCTACAATGTCTGCCTCGTTTAACGGGGCTATAGCTCAGCTGGGAGAGCACCTGCATGGCATGCAGGGGGTCGGCGGTTCGATCCCGCCTAGCTCCACCAATTATCAATCAAACCATTGTTTATCAATGGTTTTTTTGTTTATGATTCACTGCACCAAATTTTGCCTCCCGTTTTAGCGGAGAGTGGGAAGATCTTCTCCAGCACACACCAGAGCCTATCGGTTCTGAATCGTATCGCAGCTGGATCTGGTATGGTGGGCGTCTACAGCAATGACAAGAGCATATTGAGGCAGTGCTCAACGATGATCAGGAGAGTAGCAATGAATAATCGAGTGGCTGTGGTACGCCCCTATTTCAATTGCATCAAAAATCAGCGGGTCGCCCAGGAAACCAAGCGGTTTGCATAGCCTGTTGAGCAGCGTGGTTAAGGTTTGGAATACTCCAAAACTGCACCACCGTATTCTGCTGATTGCAGCCATCGTTGGCGGTACGGTCACATCAGCACATCTCCTGTTGGGTGAACAGCTGAGTTCAAACCAGTGGCTGTTATTCCATATGAGCATACCGGCACTGGTCTTCTTCTACAGCGTAGCCTCTGCGGGTGGAAAGTGCCTGAATATACCGATGATCTTTAAAGGTGTGGTCACAGTCACCACCGTGACCCTGGCGTTCTCATTTATCAACAGCTTTAGCTTGCCACTACTTATAGTGCTGCTGAGTAACGTAGCGGTGCCGGCGATTGTCTCAACGTTGGGTACGGCCTCTGCACATAGTCAGGAAACCTCAGTCTGCGCATAGTCAAAGGTTCCCTAAACCGTTATAGGGCACCTCTAAAAAGATCAACAAAAACCAAAAACCCGTTTGATCTTCTCAATAAACTCACTCATTAGTGAACTCTGTTCGGTCTCAATTTGAGCCGTGGTGGCACGATTCATGAAGTTAGAGTTCTGGAGTTGTCTTTCAGCCAGCGCAAGACTCAGCTCCTCCATAACCTGGGGGCGTTGATGCAACAGTACGGAAATAGGCTCTCTGCCCAGTTCATAAGCGATAGAGTCCACTTCGGCAGTCACTGTTGCTGAGCGAGGGGCATCGATGAGTAGCGAGCGCTCCCCAAAAAAAGTACCGGGTATAAGATGACCGACACTGACCATCTCTCCATCGGGATCACGAATGGCAACATCAAAGATCCCCTCCTGAACGATAAACAGAGAGTCACCCTGTTCACCGGCCTGAATGGCCTGCTCCCCTTTGGGGAAGAATACCCGTTTCAACTCTTGCTGCAGCCAGTCCAGCTCTGATTGAGTCAGAGAGGAAAACAGGGGAAGTGTACGGATAAAGAGCAGGTCTTCGTTGTTGTTGTCGTAATCAATCGCCTCTTTGAGCTTGGTTTGTGAGAAATCGATCCGATCTGCCGGGATCTCGATTCCAGCGTAGTGCATATTTCGCAGAACCCGTCGCTGTACAGCATGGCGGACAGAAAATTTCTCTTCGTAAGTGCCAACCCAGTACAGGATCTGCCACTCAATGCCTTTGGAGGAGAACCCGGCAATACGGACCTCCGGCATCTCCTTGATGGTCATGGTCTCAGCAACCTAGCTGATAGCGGAGAGGAAGATACGTTCTGCCTGATATACCGTGATACTGCTATCGAGAGTGATATTGAAGTGGTCACGAAAATACTGTTGTGGACGACTGAAGTTTTGGAAGGGTGTCGTGGCAAGCGTACTGTTGGAGAAGACCACCACCACCTGTGCCTCGGTCTCGATTTTGGTTGAGCGCCAGTTCATCTCCACAACCTTGCCCGGTTCATGCTCCTCGACCTGAATCCAGTCACCAATCTGATAGGGGCGCTCAACACCGAGAGCAATACCGGTAAAGACATCTGAGATCATACTACGCAGGGCAAAACCGATCACCGCAATCATCACACCTGAGGCGGTCAATAGCGCTGTAACATCCACCCCAAAGACACTGGAGAGGATAACAAAACCAAAGCCGATCCAGACAGTAATCGCCGCCAGATCCTTTAGCAGCTTCGGCAACTTCGGCAGGGTTGCAGTGGCTCGTCTCTTTTCCCATGAGTCAAAGAGTCGGTGAACCAGGTGAGTGACCACTGAGGCCGCAATAAACCAAAACAGCGAAAAGGTGACCCGTGGCAGCTGTTCCTGTAGCCACAGTGGCGCATGAAAATAGGGCAACCATGCATCAAGCTGTCCATTAACAAACCCCACTAAAAGAAGCACAATGATCTGTTTAGCCAGTAACATAATTTCTACTCATAGCGGTAATCTGCGAAGGTGCGCCATTATACCCGGAAAGAGAGCAAGAGATAAGATGGCGCTAATATAATGTAGAACAGATTCATATTCTCATCTGCAAGGGCCGCTCTAAAACCCTCTGTAAATGGGCAGTAATCACTCCACCATGCCGCTCAGGCCAGCACTGCTTGCACAAACCAGGTAACACTGGTATAAAAGTAACCCGTGCGAGGATCCACCCCGACCAATATCGCAAGCCACTGTTTAACATAAATAATAACTAAAATAAAAGCTGTTATTCAGCAAACCACTTGCAGACTATAATAATAGATCGTCAGAGTGCGCGCCCAGTCAACAGAGGGCTGCGTTCGTTTCTCGCTACGCGCTGCTTTGTCGGTGAGCTTATCGTGAGCATACTATTCTTCCTCACGATCAACCTGATTACCACCACTGCTTCCGCGCAGAGTTCCACGCTACAGGCGCTGGTGGATGCCACCCCCAAGGGGGGGCTGCTAACCCCCCCAAGTGGCACCTATGCTGGACCGATAACAATAGAGCGGCCCATCATTATTGATGGCAAAAATGGGGTGACCATTGATGCCGGAGGCCGAGGAAGTGTGGTTTTTATTGATGCTGATGGGGTGACGTTACAGAACCTGCAGCTGATCAACTCCGGCTACTCCCATAACGACATTGATGCCGGGGTGCAGGTACGGGGGAACTTCAACGTCATCAAAGACAACACCATTGAGGAGTGTCTCTTCGGGATCGATCTGGGTCAGGCGGAGAACAACATCATTCGCCGCAACCGCATCAGCTCCAAGAGTGACCGGGAGTTGGGGATGAAAGGGGACTCGATACGCCTCTGGTACAGCTTCGGCAACCAGATTACCGATAACCTCATCAGCAACTCGCGCGATATGGTGGTCTGGTACTCCAAAGACAACACCATCGCCCGTAACCGCTCCTCCGGGGGGCGTTACGCCCTCCACTTCATGTACTCTCAGAACAACCGGGTAGAGGAGAACCACTACAGCAACAACTCCGTCGGTATCTTTCTGATGTATAGCGATAGTACAGTCGTGCGCAACAACATCATCTCCCACTCACAGGGGACCACGGGGATGGGAATCGGAATGAAGGAGACCAGTGAGGTGGAGATTATCGATAACCAGATTCTCTACTGCGCCACCGGAATCTATAGTGATGTCTCCCCCTATCAGCCCGATACCACCAACCGGATGGAGAACAATCTGGTCGCCTTCAATGGAACGGGTATTCTGTTTCACACCCCGTGGTGGGGCAATATTGCCCGCAACAACACCTTCAAGGACAATATTACCCAAGTGGCGGTCGATGGTAATGGGGGAGCCACCAAGAACATATGGGAGGGAAACTACTGGGATGACTATGAGGGTTTTGACCGGGACAGGGACGGAGTGGGTGACACCCCCTATGCACTCTACGCCTATGCGGACCGTATCTGGATGGATCGCCCCGAGGCCCGCCTCTTTATGGGCACCCCGCTGCTGGAGGCAATCGACTTTCTGGAACAGCTCGCCCCCTTCTCAGAACCAACCCTGCTGTTAAGGGATGAGAAACCACTTCTGCTTGCCGCCCATCAACGGATAGAATCACTCCCCCAACAGCAGCCAGAGACCCTCCCTACCCCACCCCTAGAGAATCCAACTCAACCCTCCAGAGAGCCCTCTTCAAACAGAGATTGGGGCTCCTCGCTGCGACTTCTGGAGAAGAGCATTCAATGAGTACCCCACGATGAGTAATCCGCGATGAGTGACAAGAGCAATAAAAAACCACGCCTCACCCGTAAGGAGAGAGCCCGCAGAGAGTTCCTACGTACCACCGCACTGGCTGCCGGGGTGGGTGGATTCTCCCTACTGCAACTACTCCCTACCCTGACCCACTCAGCGCCCCGTTTGAGACCCCCTGGTGCACTGGATGAGCAGCAGTACCTCGCCTCCTGCATCAAGTGTGGGCAGTGCGTACAGGTCTGCCCGGTGGAGGCGATCTCACTGGCCGATATCTTTGACGGTCAGGGACAGGGGGCGGCCTATATCGATGCCCGCGCCCAGGCGTGTGACTTCTCCTGTGACGGACTACAGTGTGTACTCGCCTGCCCTACCGGTGCACTGACCCATGAGATCAACTACGCTCATCAGACCCGCATGGGCTTTGCCCGACTGGGCCGCCCCGGTAGCTGCCTGGCGGTACAGGGAGAGGGGTTCCACGGCCTGATCCGTGGCCCTGAATACCAGGGCAAACTGCGCTTTGAGAAGATTGACCGCTGGAACCCGATCCCGATCAACCAGCACCCTTTTGAGCTGGAGCTGTGTGACCTCTGCATCCGTCTCTGCCCGATTGAGATTCGCCGCACCCAGTGTGACAGTGGAAAGCCCCCCTCCGGCGACATCAACCAGTGCCCCCCGAAACCCGCCATTGCAATGGAGCGGATTGAGAGCGAGGGGAAGGCCACACACTACAGACCCGTAGTATTCGAAGGGTGTGTCGGCTGTGGCGTCTGTGAGATGGTCTGCCCCACCGCAAAACCCTCTATTGTGATTGACATTCGTAAAACCGCAGACGACTCTGCAGAGGAGGCCCAGGTATGAAACTCGGCAAATATTGTGTCACTGTAATGCTCGGCAAGCACCTCAAAAAAACCCCGCCTGAAAAGATTTCAGCACCGGCAAAAGCCCTCCACCAACACAAAAAAGAGAACGGAGAAATTGACAAGGTCAAGGCGCGCAAAGAGCACGAGATCTACCGCGAGACCCACAACAAAAAGTGGCGCAGGCGGCGCTGGGCCTCTATCCTCTTCGCCAATCTGCTCTTTCTGGTCTCCTACGCCCTTGATATCCAGATTCTGGAGGGCTCTCTCACTGCCTCCCGATTCCTCGGTTTTCACATGGCCGACCTCAACTCCGCGCTACAGGTTGTGCTTGCCTTCAAAGAGGTGTTGATCAACCTGCTGATCGGGTTTGTCACCATACTACTGATGTGGCTACTGCTCGGTGGGCGCACCTTTTGCTCCTGGGTATGCCCCTACCACCTGCTCTCGGAGTTTGCGGAGATGATCCACATCAAACTACTGGAGAAGCGCTGGATTCAGAACCACACCTTCAACCGCAAGGCACGGACGGGGTTCTATATCTTCTTTGCACTGCTTGCTTTTGTCTCTGGATATACCGTCTTTGAGACCCTATCCCCCACCGGAATTCTCAGCCGCGCACTGATCTACGGCCCCACCGTGGCGCTGCTCTGGGTGCTATTCCTGCTGACCGTCGAGATCTTCTACTCTCGCCGTGCCTGGTGTCGCTACGTCTGTCCGATTGGGCTCACCTATGGCTTTGTCGGTGCACTCAGCCCCCTGAAGGTCAACTATAATGTTAAGGACTGTCATCATGAAGGGGATTGTCGCAAGGTCTGTCTGGTTCCCCATGTACTGGAGTGGACGGTCAAAGGGCGTGCACCAGAGATTAATGTAGAGCTGGGGCCTGACTGTACCCGTTGCGGAATGTGTATTGATGTCTGCCCCACCGACTCACTCAAGTTCCACTTCAAAGGGTTAAGTAAAAAACCATGATCCTGCTGGAGGGCGTCACCAAAACGTTCAAACGAACCACGGTGCTCGATGAGCTGAGTCTCGAAATTGATACCGGGGATCGGATCGCCCTGATCGGTGCCAATGGAGCGGGCAAAACCACCCTGATCCGCTGCCTGCTCGGAGAGTATCAGTTTGAGGGTAACATCACCCTCAACGGAGCCAACCCCCGCAGTGAGCGTAAGCAGGTACTCTCTCAGATCGGTTTTGTCCCTCAGCTCCCCCCCCCGCTAAAAATGCCGGTAGAGCAGCTTCTCAGCTTCTCGGCCGGTGTCTGTGGCTGTAGCAGCCATGAGATGGAGGCGGTTGCGGCACAGCTGGGGCTTGAACTCGCCCCACTCGCCAAGCGCCCTTTTGAAAAACTCTCTGGCGGGCAGAAACAGAAACTGCTGATTGCCATCGCTCTGGGCCGCCCCACCCACCTGCTGATTATGGATGAACCCGCCGCCAACCTTGACCCGGAGGCACGCCACACCCTCTTCTCCATTCTGGAGCAACGTCAGGATGAGACCGCAATGATCATCTCCAGCCACCGGCTTGATGAGGTCGCTGCCCTGGTCAACCGGGTCATCGAACTGGATCGGGGGCAGGTGGTACTGGATGATCGGGTCGATGACAGTGTAGCGCTCTCCAGTCTGCTCACCTGTACGCTCACGACCAGCCGCATCGAACCCGCCTTCTCCACCACTATTCGTAGCTGGGGATTCCATACTGAAGAGGATGAACAGCAGTGGAGCGGCACTATCCCGGGGCCCGATCGCCTACGCTTCCTGGGGATGCTCTCACGCTATGCGGCCCTGCTCTGCAAGGTAACAATCGAGGAGACCCGATGAACCGTTTATCGCTCACCCCCTTCCGCTCGCTGCTCCTCGCACCGATCCTGCTTCTGATCTCCGCCTGTAGTGGTGATCCGGCAACAGGCCCGGTTGAGGTAACCTGGGATCGAGACAACTGTAATCGCTGTATGATGGCACTGAGTGATCGCAACCACAGTGCCCAGATCAGAGGGGGGAGACAACATAAACCACACACCTTTGATGATATCGGTTGTGCACTGATATGGCTGGAGGAGCAGCCCTGGAGGGAGCAGGCAGAGACTGAGATTTGGGTCAATAGCCACACGGATGGCGGCTGGCTCGATGCCCGTCAGGCTCACTATGTACGGATCACTCACACCCCGATGAACTATGGGTTCAGTGCCCAACCGAATTCCAGCGCAGAGAGTGTCGATTTTGTGACCATGCGCCAGGCCATTTTCCAACAAGAGGCGGCCTACCACGCCTCACTCAAGGCAAGGCTACAACATCGTCAGGAGGAGGCAAACCGACCATGAGACATCTCTGGCTCACCGCTCAGGCGGATATCTCCGAATCCCTGCGTAGCCGCTGGTTTCTGGTCTACTCCACCGTTTTTGGCGGGATCATCGCACTGCTCTTCGCCTTTGGACTGACCGAGTCCCGCATCATGGGATTTGTCGGCCTCTCTCGTCTGTTGATCACCTATATCCAGCTCTCAATGGCCATTCTTCCCATTTTCATCCTGATCACCACGGTACGCTCCGTCGCCGGAGATCGGGATGCCGGAGTATTTGAATACCTGCTCTCACTACCCGTCTCTCTCTCCGCCTGGTTCTGGGGAAAAATGGTGGGGCGTTTCAGCGTGGTTTTTCTGCCGATCTTTTTGGCCATGGCTGGTGCCATCCTGTGGGGGCTTATCCAGGGAATGGAGATCCCCTGGAGACTCTTCTTCTACTACACCGCCTTCCTCTTCTCTCTCTCCTGGTGTTTTCTCGGTATCGGAATGCTGCTCTCTACCCTGGCCCGCTCTCCCGATGTCGCCCAGGGCAGCGCCTTTCTGCTCTGGCTCTTTTTGTTGCTCTTTCTCGACCTGATCCTGTTGGGGGTACTTATTCAGGAGCAGGCCCCACTAGAGGCCATTGTGGCGATTGCGCTCAGCAACCCGCTACAGCTCTTCCGTACCGCATCGATGCTGCTGTTTGACCCCCAACTGGTGCTGCTTGGCCCCTCTGCCCACCTGATTCTGGATACCTTTGGTGAGACCCTCTACCTGCTCTGGGCCATCTTCTACCCACTACTGCTGGGTACCGTCAGTGGCGCTATAGGCTATCTCCTGTTCCGCCGTGGTGACCAGTTATGAGCATAGCCGCCCTACTGCGCCTCACCCTGCTGATTCCCTCCGTTACCCTTGCGGTCAACCTCGAGATCGGGGAGGAGATCAATGAGGTCTGTGCAGGGTGTCATGGTGAGTATGCGGAGGGGGGCAAAGAGGGGGAGTACCCTCGACTGGCCGGACTACCCAGCACCTACATCGAGCATGAGCTTCGCCTCTTCAAGAACAGAGAGCGGCTTAACCATCCGATGATCCCCTACACGAAAGAGCGCGAGCTGCCGGAGGAGGATCTGCTCGATGTCTCTGCCTACCTCCAGACTATAGAGCTCTATACCAAGCTCCCCCCCATCGACAAGGAGAACTTCAACGCCTAT
>JABHIC010000390.1 GCA_018671205.1 Gammaproteobacteria bacterium | reverse complement strand
CGAGCTATCCCGCTCTGCAGCAGGAGATTATTACCCCCTAAGCAGTGTGGGATTTTTTTGTTTATCCCACCTCAAATAGGTCGATACAAAGTGGCTCATATAAAGCGGAACGTAACAACTGTGCATAGGTCATCACTCGATTGATGATTGCCAGCTCTTTATTCACTGTAGCCGGAGCAAACTCTTTGACTCTCTCTATTCTGTACTCACGTAACAATCTTGAGGTGATGTCACTAAGCACCAGATACCCCAAACGCTTCCTCAACTTTACTAAACGGTACTTGTCAACCTTGTAAGTTTTTTTATAGATCAGATACTCTTCAATGTAGCAGTCCAGCGCCTCAGCAAACGTCAGCCTGTTCTCACGCTGGATCTTGCGTCCCTCATCAAGCTGGGACTCCTGCTTTCTAGCCCACTCCTGAGCCTCTGATTTAGTCTGGAAACACCTAGTAAGCGGCCTATGTCCTTTGCGCCTGATAACAGCCTCTACTGATTTTCCTCTCTGTTTGAATGTTGCCATTTCCACATCTCCACTACCCGTAGTGTGTACAAAAGTGTAGACAGAAAAGAAAAAAGACCTACCAGTCTCCTGATAAGTCTTTGATATATGGTAGCCACGGGTAGACTTGAACTACCGACCTCAGCATTATGAGTGCTGCGCTCTAACCAGCTGAGCTACGTGGCCATGAAAGATGGCAGATTATACAGAACCTGCACTCACTCGACAATACTCTCTCTTTTCAGACATTGAAACGGAAGTGAACCACATCGCCATCCTGAACAATGTACTCTTTCCCCTCCAGTCGCAACCGGCCCGCCTCTTTGGCCCCCTGTTCGCCATTATGGGCGATAAAGTCTTCGTAGGCGGTCACCTCTGCACGAATAAAACCACGCTCAAAGTCGGTGTGGATCTTTCCTGCAGCCTGGGGTGCGGTAGAGCCTTTCTCATAGGTCCAGGCACGCACCTCTTGAACCCCGGCGGTAAAATAGGTCTGTAGTCCGAGCAGATGGTAACCTGCCCGGATCACTCGATTGAGCCCCGCCTCCTCAAGCCCCATTTCCCGAAGGAACTCTCCCTTATCCTCTTCCTCCAACTCGGAAAGCTCCGCCTCTATTGAGGCGCAGACCGGAACCACTTCAGCCCCCTCTGCTACTGCAATCTCCCGCACCTGGTCCAGATAAGGGTTCTCCTCAAACCCATCTTCGGCCACATTGGCGATGTACATGGTGGGCTTTGCGGTCAACAGGTGTAGCTCGTAGAGCTCTTCCTGCTCCTCCTCACTCAGCGTCATTGAGCGAACCGGACTGCCGGTGTCAAGGTGGTCACGCACGGTCTCCAGAAATGTTTTTCTTGCCAGCGCCTCTTTGTTACCGGAACGGGTCATTTTTTCAACCCGCACCAATGCCTTCTCGACCGTCTCCAGATCAGCCAGTGCCAACTCGGTATGGATCACCTCGATATCACTGGCCGGGTCGATGGTGCCCGCGACATGGATTACATTCTCATCCTGAAAGCAGCGCACTACATGGCCAATCGCATCTGTCTCACGGATGTTGGCGAGGAATTTATTCCCCAACCCCTCGCCTTTGGAGGCTCCCGCCACCAGCCCCGCAATATCCACGAACTCCATTGTGGTTGGGATCACTTTTTCCGGGGTGACGATTTTCTCCAACGCATCCAGTCGTGCATCAGGCATTGGCACCATACCCACATTGGGATCAATGGTACAAAAAGGGTAGTTCTCCGCATCAATACCAGACTGCGTGAGTGCGTTAAATAGTGTTGACTTGCCCACATTAGGCAGCCCAACAATGCCACATTTGAATCCCATATTATTATCCTGTTGCTATACCTTTCCACGACTATGCAGGCGGTTCATCGCCAGCTGCATCTCTCCAGAGAGGATCTGCTCAATGACCCGCCCGGCATCGTCTAGTGCCTCATTAATTGCCATACGATCCGCTCTACCGGGTGTTCCAAGCACGTAGTCGACCACGGGGCCTGGCTGAGCCGGACGACCAATACCGATACGCAGGCGGTGAAATGCCTTACCAAGATGCGCACTGATATCCCGTAAGCCATTATGGCCCGCATGCCCTCCTCCCTGCTTCAGCCGCAGCTGTCCGGGGGGGAGATCCAGCTCATCATGTGCCACCAGGGTTGATGCCAGCGGAATCTTGTAATACGCCGCCAGAGCAGCCACCGCCTGACCACTACGGTTCATAAAGGTGGTAGGCTTGAGCAACCAGACCGATCCTCCCGCGCTGGGAAGTCTCGCCACCAGGCCGTGAAACTTGCTCTCTACCCGGTAGGCAATACCCGCCTGCTGCGCAATCTGATCCAGAAACCAAAACCCGGCGTTATGCCGGGTTGGTTCATACTTTGCGCCCGGATTACCCAGACCAACAACCAGTGAGATTGGGTCACCCATCGCGACTCATCTCCTTGTCTACTCCTCTGCCTCTGACTCTGAATCTGTCTCTGATTCCTCCTCTTCCTCGTCAGCCTTGGAGACCCGGCTCTTCTGCAGGGTAACAACCGCCTGATCGTGATCTTCACCACGGGCAAGTACCGTAATGGAGACACCCTCTGGCAGTGTGAGCTGTGAAAGACGAATCGACTCACCCAGCTCCATCTCCGCCAGATCAACCTCAATGTACTCTGGAAGTTGGGATGCAAGACAGCTGATCTCCAGATTGGACATCAGTCGATTCAGTACCCCACCCAGGGTGACACCGGGCGCACTCTCATCATTGATGAAGTGAAGCGGTATCGACATTTTAATCTCTTTCTTGCTATTGATCCGCTGAAAATCAGCGTGCATCACTCTTGCCTTTGCCGGATGACGCTGTAGGTCTTTGAGTACAACATCCTCCTTGTTGCCATCAATCTCAATAGAGAGGATGTGGCTGTAGAAGGCCTCATGCTCCAGATTATGTATCAGATCATCATGAACCATGGTGATCGCGGTTGGCTCACTACCATCTCCATAGACCACTGCTGGAACCATACCTGTGTTACGCAGACGACGTGTATGGGCCTTACCCAGGTCACTACGCAGCGATGCTTGCATTTCAAAACTACTACTCATCTTTCTATCTCCAAAACAGCAGCCCATTCAACCGACCACCAAACTACAAACGAAAAAAATCGACTCACCTATTCCATATAAAGCGAACTAACCGACTCCCCGGTATACATCCGGCGAATGGTCTCTGCCAATAACTCTACAACTGAGATTTGCCGGATCTGTGAACACCCTGCCGCATCAGTACTAAGCGGAATCGTATCAGTCACTACCAGTTCATCCAGATCAGAGCCTGCAATATTTTTTACTGCCGGCCCGGACAGTACCGCATGGGTCGCATAGGCACTCACCCTTGCAGCCCCACGTTCTTTCAGCGCCTTCGCCGCCTTGCAAAGCGTTCCTGCGGTATCCACCAGGTCATCGACCAGTACACAGGAGCGCCCCTCTACATCACCTATAATATTCATCACCTGAGCAACATTAGCCGCAGGGCGACGCTTATCTATAATTGCCAAATCCAGCCCACCCAGCAGTTTGGCTATTGCTCTTGCACGCACCACGCCCCCCACATCCGGTGAGACCACAATCAGATTGGGGTACTCATTTCTCCAAATATCTCCCATCAACAGTGGCGAGGCGTAGATATTATCCACCGGGATTCCAAAGAACCCCTGAATCTGGTCGGCATGCAGATCAATCGTCAGCAGATGGTCAACACCAGACTGGGCAATCATATCTGCCACTAGCCTTGCCGTAATCGGCACTCTGGCAGAGCGGGGACGACGATCCTGACGTGCATACCCAAAGTAGGGGACCACTGCTGTAATTTTCTCTGCTGAGGAGCGCCGCAGCGCATCGACCATCACCAACAGCTCCATCAGATTATCATTGGTCGGCGCACAGGTAGATTGCAGTAGAAAGACCTCTCTTCCACGTACATTCTCTCTGATCTCTGCCATCACCTCTCCATCACTGAAGCGTTCGATGGTCGCCTGCCCTAATTTCAGGTTCAGATAGCGCGCAACTCTCCCTGCCAATTCCGAATTGGAATTTCCAGAGAACAGCATAATCTGATCATCAGATGCGATCTGCATTTATCTTTTTCCACATATCTACTGACTTAAGTTCTGACTCAAGTTGTTCTGCCATACAATTGGTTCGGGTGCATGGATTCGAACCACGATAAGCAGAATCAAAATCTGCTGTCCTGCCGTTAGACGACACCCGAATATTCTTTTCTCAACCGCTCAACCAGAGGGGACTCATTCATCCCCTTCACCACATACCCTCGCCACTGATCAGGCAGTTGACTCCTGATCTGTTCCGCCCGCGCTCTATTTTCCAGCGCCAGAAACAGACAACTCCCTGTTCCCGTCATGCGCGCATCTCCATATTGAGAGAGCCAACGCAACGCCTCAGCCACCTCAGGATAGCGGGCAGAAACCACTGACTCGCAATCATTTCTTCCCCAAGCAGGCAGAGAGCCGCGTATTTTCGCTTTTGGTGTGTTGCGTGTCAATTCATTCGACTGAAAAATCTCAGCGGTAGAGACATGGATACCCGGTTCAAGCAACAGATAATAGGGCTCAGGCGGTGCCACACGCAGCAATCGCTCCCCAACCCCTTCTGCCCAAGCCGCGTGCCCCGCAATAAAAATAGGGACATCTGCCCCCAGATGAAGGCCAATTGATGCCAGTTGCCGCATCTCCAGTCCACTTCCCCAGAGATAATTCAGGGCAACCAGTGTTGTCGCTGCATCTGAGCTACCCCCCCCAACACCGCCGCCCACAGGAACTTTTTTATTGACCCAAAGGGTGGCTCCCAGTTGGGATTTTGTCTCTCGCTGTAGTGCATGAGCGGCCCGTACTACCAGATCGTCCTCCTCACTCACCCCCTCCGGCCCCTCTGGTCGCTCGATTGCTCCCCCCTCTACGACCTCGATCTCGATCTCATCCTGGAGGTCGATGAATTGAAACAGAGTCTCCAGTTCATGATAGCCATCCGCCCGCTGTCCGGTAATATGGAGAAATAGATTAAGTTTAGCCGGAGCGGGCCAGGCTGTTTTTTCGGGGTATGTCACGAGTCGAGTTCCCACTGAGCCACCTGCAGCTTTAATCGTACCTCGTCCCGTTCAATCACGATCAACTCAGGAAGCTGAAGCTGCTCTACCTGCTGATAGCGACGCACCTGTAGTCTCCAACCTGACTGACTGAGGCTCTGAAGTCGATTTTCCTCATCCAGCACCAGCGCATCAATGGCCACCCCTTCCGCAGGTATCCCCTTGATCCAGGCCGCCGCTGCCTCAATCGGAAAGTGCCAACCCGTCACCTCTAGCAACAGCTGTTCCGGCTCTTCTCCTTGAAAACGCCCCTCTGAGGTGGTCACCTCGGTCTGGCCTGGGCGATGGGTCAATGCCATCCCACCGACCCCCATCAGTCCACTCAGTGAAAAGTGCTGCGCCTCACTCTGATGGCGCCAGTGGTAACGGCTATGTCCCCCCTTATCGCCAACACGTAACGCAATGCGCCCCTCAATATTCCACTCATGCAGTGCCGCCAGCTGCTGTTGACGGATCTCCCAGTCGACTATCGCTGACACTTTGGCAGGCGGAACCTCTATACGACCACAACCCACCAGTGTGAACGCAATCCAGGCAAGAAAGTAGGGCAATACGGCACCTCTAAAGAGGTGATTTTTCACTGGTTGCTGCGTCAGCTCCGCAGTCGAGCCCTTATCTGCTCGCATTACGCTTTTACCCCGTTACTGTGAAAAACGCTCCAGCGTATCAACCACAATCGGATTTTTATCATCCAGCTCTTTGGCCAACTTCCAGGCCGAACGTGCCCCCTTGCGGTCGCCATTGACCCAGCGTACCTCACCCAGATGAGCCGCCACCTCCGCGTCTTGTTTTGCCTTGAGCGCGCGCCCCAAGTAGATGAGCGACTGATCCATCTCTTTCAATTTGTAAAGTACCCACCCCATGCTGTCCAGCACATAGAAGTCGTTGGGGCGCAGGGCAAGTGCCTTCCGCAGATAGCCCTTTGCCTCCTTATAGCGCTCGGTACGTAGCGTCAGGGTATACCCCAGCGCATTCCAGGCGTGGTAGTGCTTGCTATTTTTTGCCAGAATGGCATGGAGGTCTCTCTCCAGGATATCGAGCCTGCCTGCCAGGTCTCCCGCCATCGCCCGCGCATAGAGAATCTCCTCGTTAGCGGGACTGAGCTGCAGTGCCTGATCATAGATTTTAACCGCATCGAGGTATCGCTTCGCCTCTTCTAGCAGCTCCCCTTCCAGTAACAGCACCTGTATTCGCATACGCTCATCATGAACCGAAAGCCCACGCAGGATAGAGATGCCATCATCCACATTCGTCTTTGCTGCCAGAGTCGCCATTCGTATGCGGGCATTAAGATAGAGTATCCCATGACCCACAGATGCATAGTAGTCAGAGGCTTTCTGATCATTTTCCAGCCCCTCTTCCAGCTCCCCCAGATAGTAGTTGGCCTTGTCACTCTGCCCCTCCAGCTCCAGTAACCGTAACAGGTGGGTTCGTGCCGCCTCATATTTTTTGCTATTTAGCTGTAGCAGAGCCACGGCGCTCAGTATCTCTGCGGAACGGGGACGTAGTTTGAGCGCCTTCTTAAACTGTGTCTCTGCCTCGCTATTACGATTTTGTGAGAGCAGCGCCTTGGCATAACGCTGAAGAATCTCGACATCCTTAGGCAGCTGTTGTGCCTGTTCCCTCAGAAAGTCGACTATCTCTCCCGCACGCCCCAGTGTCTCTAGGATGGAGACTCGCAGCACCACCGCCCTGCCCCAGTCGGGCCGCAGCTTGAGTGCATGGTCAATCGTTGTGAGGGCCTGCTCTGATGACTTTCTTTTAGTGTAGTACCAGGACTGCACATACCACGCCTCCGCGTGCGTGGCGAAATGGTCAACCAGTGTCGCCAGTGCGGCATCTGCCGCCTTGGTATCGGGCTCTTTTCTCAGCTGCTCCGCCACCAGTTGAAAACCGCCCAGTAGTGACTCTTCTTTTAGTGTGATCAGCGCCTGAAACTGCTCAACAGCCGCCTCTTGCTGATGGTCTCTCAATAGTAACGCGCCCAGTATTCTTCTCGCATCAATACTATCCGGCTCTTTTTCAACCCAGCGACGGGTGGCCATAATGGACTGTTGACCATTCCGGTTGTGTATCGACAGTTTCGCACTCCGCTCCGCAATCGCCGGAATTTCACTCAGTGCCGTTGCCTTTTGATAATAGAGGAAGGCTGCGTTGTGGTCACCCTGCTGTGCCGAGATCTCTGCGGCCAGTATATTGAATAGCAGTCCATCATCGACCTGACCAACCGGGGGGGGCTGTACGTTATCTTGCGCCTCAGCAACGGTGCTGTTCACTGCACAACCGCTGAAGAAGAGTAACAGCGTCACTGAAAATACTATGCGTACCATTTTTACTGTTCTACCTGGATGAGTTGGCCATTTTGTGGCTGTAAATTTAGGGGGCTTCTAAATTAAGGGCACCTCTAAGTAAGTCTGTGCGAATTGAATCGTACTTATAGCACTCAAGATCAAGAGAGGCAACCTCCCAAACCATCGGATTGTAACTGTAAACAGACATTTTTTGGAACTAATCTCATCGGTTATGTTCTAATGGAGTCACTACTCTTACATTTACCATTTTTTGAGGAATATCATGAACCCAATGGAACAATCCTTACCCCGAAGTCAGGAATCAATCCTTGCAACCAACAAGGTATTGAAGAATACCTATATGCTTCTCTCGGTATCTCTGATCTGGACAGCACTCGCTGCTGGCTTTGCAATGGTCACGAATGCCTCACCTGGCGCCGGCATGATCAGCTCTTTTGCTGCGCTGGCCGTACTCTGGTTTGTTATGCCACGCCATGAGAACAAGGCGAGTGGTATTGGCATCGTTTTCCTCTTCACTGCACTACTCGGCTATGGCCTGGGTCCTACGCTCGGTTACTACGCAAGCGTTCAGGGAGGTGAACAGATCATCACCACGGCGTTTGGCCTGACAGGTTTGATCTTCCTTAGCCTCTCCGGCTTTGTGTTGACCACTAAAAAAGATTTCTCCTTTATGACCGGCTTTCTGATGTCCGGTATTATGATCGCCTTCTTTGGCTCTCTGGCTCTGGTCGCAGCATCACTTTTTGGCTTCCACTTCCCGATGGGAATGCTGGTGATCTCAGGAATGTTTGCTCTCCTCTCCAGTGGCCTGATCCTCTGGGAGACCAGCAATATCATTCATGGTGGTCAGACCAACTACATTGCAGCAACGGTTACCCTGTATGTCGCTCTCTATAACCTCTTTACCAGCCTGCTCCATATTCTGATGGCCTTTGCCGGTGGTGACGACTAACACACCAGCAACCTTGGTTTGATATTTCAGCAAGCCTGAGTAAGACAAGGTTGCCGGGGTACTAAATCTCCAACAATACCCTCTAATGAGGGTATTGTTGTTTTAACGGGGGGAAACTACCTGATGTCCGAGCTGAGTTACTATGATGCGGTCTGCCGTATGATTGAGCTGAATGTCGACCCTGAGTATATGGAGGGGTGGATGGGTGGTTATCTACGCAACTCCCGCCGTGAAGAGCATGAGATCACCGCAGAGTACTCCAGTGGTTTTGAGGATGGTCTGGAGAGAGATACTCGCCACTTCTGTAGCTGGGTTATACCGCTTGATACCGCATGACTCTAGGATGATAAGAGGGTGATAAGAGGGTGGCTCTATAGGGCACATCACTACTCAAAAGTGATGCCCACAATCCCCTCTATCGATTTTTTCAGCGCATCAATGGCATCCGGGGCCTCAATATCCATCATCTGATCAATGACCCACTTGTTATCTTGATCCTTGCCCATGATTGCCCCCACCTTCTCTCCAAAGTAGCGCAGAAAGTGGTAACTCGGCCCCTCTTCTCCATAGCTGAAGTCCGCATAGTCGATAGCGCGCTCATTAATTAACCCCACCAGATCTGTTCTCTCTGGCCCCTGCTCCGGTAGATCCGCATAGTTATCCAGTATAATATCAAGCAGACGATAGGCCATTGCCCCAATAAATTGGCTGCGTGCCTCTGGCTCCATTGCCTCATAAACCAGGCGATCCGTCACCTGCATCAGGAAGATGAGCATCTCTGTCATCACCTCCATCCCCTCTACCTTTGAGGTGAAGTAGAACTGCTCGTCCTGCAGATTACGGACCGCATTGAGCGTGAATTTCCAGCTGTTATAGGCTAGGGATTCAGCAATCTGTTTCAGCTCACGCTCCTGCTCCTTATGCCATTTATGAACAATTCTCATCATCGTAGAGTCCTCGCGCCGCCCCTATTTTTTCTTCTTCCGCTTAGGCGAAACATAGGTAGGATCATTGGGGTTAAGAACAATCAGCTGCTTCTCATCGCCGTCATCCAGTAACGTATAGTCGAGTGTAGCATCCTCAAGGTACTCTTTAAGCTCCTCATTAATCAGCACTTTTATCTCCTCAAAATCAAACTCCATATCTTTCTCTCTCGGCTCATCAAAACCGATACCATAGTCATAGCCCCCGTCACTCGCCTCCTTAATCGCAATCCGTAGGCCGAGTCCCTCTTCGATAGCTCCCGTCTCTGCTGAGTAGCGAATAAAATCAAGTGCACTCTCTGTTACTGTAATCATGGTTGCTCTTCCTTGTTCAACTGTCTGACAAATCTAACAAACCCCTTAACCCAGGGATTAAGTCGGGTATTCCGCTGATGAAGATAACTCGCCAGGAGATTTTTGTAAACAATTCCATCATTTTTTCCATCAATACCGAAGCCCCGCTGGATAGCGTAGGAAAATGTTGTATCGTCAGAGAGGTTCTCTAGCGAGGAGTAGTGAAACTCATGGGCGGGGATACCCTTCTCCTCTCCCTGACGACGAAAGCGGACATATCCCCGCCCCTGTGGCCTCCTATGCATCACACAATCTGCCTGGATCACGCCTACCATCTGGTGAGTATGATCTTCCCAGCTGATTTGTCGGCAAAGATACATCATCCCACCACACTCAGCATAAGCAGGGAGGCCGGACTCAATGAGCTGCTGTATCTGCACTCTCAGCACTGAGTTTTGCTCCAATTGAGCCATATGGGTCTCAGGGAACCCCCCTCCAATCAACAGGCCATCCATCTCAGGCAGGTGATCGTCATGGATAGGGCTGAATGGAACCAATTCAGCACCCTCATTCTCAAAAGCCTCCAGATCCGCCTCGTAATAGAAGCCAAAGGCCTCATCTCTGGCGATACCAATCCGAACTTTACTCTGCCTTGGGGTGAGCCGTTGGGCCGTTTTCTGCTTCACTACAGAGTCATCAACCATGATAGGTTGATCGATTATCGTACGCTCAAGAATTAGATCAAGATCGACCTGGCTCTCGACAGCCCTGCGAATCAACTCTATCTTGTTGTGAGCCTGATGAGCCTCATTGCCAGGCACCAAGCCAAGGTGACGCTCAACAATTTCCAGATCGGGATGGCGTCGAACCGCACCCAATACGGAAAAGTCGGTGTAGTGTTCAACGACCTGGCGTAATTTCTGCTCATGGCGTTCTCCGCCAGTCTGGTTGAGGATTACACCACAATAGCGAATCATTGGATCAAACTGTTGATAGCCGATCAATAGCGGTGCAATGCCTCGGGTAATGCCATTGGTATTGATCACCAGCAGTACCGGAAGCTCCAATAGTTTGGCCATCGCCCCATTACAATCATGCCCATCCAGCGACACGCCATCAAACAGCCCCTTGTTCCCCTCCACCAGGACAAGATCCCTCCCTTCACGTCCCTGCTCATATTGGGCAAGAATCTCCTCCTGCTCCATGGTGTAGAAATCAAGGGTATGGCAGGGGGCCTCTGCCGCCCTGGAGAGCCACATTGGGTCAATATAGTCCGGCCCTTTTTTAAACGGGGAGACAGAAAGACCTCTGGCTGCATACGCAGCACAGAGGCCTAGTGCGAGAGTTGTTTTACCGGAGGATTTATGAGCCGCAGAGAGGTAGAGTTGATTCAACCGAAGATTCTGGGTTTAACAAGGCACGTCAGCACTGTTCTCCGTATGCTCTGCGTTAAGGTTATCAGGAACCAGGCGTAGCACCTTAATAGCAAACAGGAACAGTCCAACAGAAAGCGCTATCCCACCCATCCCCAAGAGAACCTCAGGCAGTGTGGGTGTGTAGTGGCTGACTACACCATCGAAGAAGCTGCTACTCACCTCTTTTCCGGGAAACAGTACCAGTGGGAATGCCTGACCACCAATAAGAATTCCATAGACTTGGGCAAAACCACCAACAATCACCAAGGTAGCCGCAACAATCAAGGCACGGTAACTATGGCTAAAGGCAGAGTGGTAGATCAGTACCAGAGGGATAATACCTCCCATCAATATCTGAACCCACCAGAAGAGGAAGGTAAAGATGCCTCCATCCACCAGAATAAAGCGTTCAAAATCGGCATGTTCCGCAGCATAAAGATTGGTTATATGAAAGACCACGGTAAAGTAGAGTACTGCGGCCACGAATACCCCAAACAGATTCTTTAGCCGCAAAATAAGGTCTGCACTAATAGAGCGCTCGGTATAGCGATAGACACCAATCAGCAGGATCAGGAAAATTGCTTTGCCAAAGGCGAATGACATGATGATAAACATCGGAGCCATCAGAGCCGCATCATACCCTTGACGTGCAGCGATAAAACCAAAGATTGATCCGGTACCTGTTGTTAGTGCAAGACGCCAGAGGAAAGCTGCCGTTCCTGCTTTACGGGTATGCTGATGCATTGCGGGATCAAACATGGTCCATAGGTAGGCCAGTACAATCACAAAAAATCCGGTATAGAGGTAGATGTTCCAGGCAAAAATAGATTTGAAGTTATAGGAGGTCATCGCCACAATAAGCCGATCAGCTCGCCCCAGATCCAGCACCAACACAGCCAACCCGCCCGCCAGCAATGTCAACGCCAGTATGGCTGACATTCTTGCCAGAGGTTTATAGATGGCTTGGTTGAAAACGGAGGAGATGGAGGCCACATTGAGCGCACCCGAGGCCGCAACAATCAGAAAAATGGCAAATACATGGGGTATTCCCCAGACAATCTGGTTATCCATTCCAGTGGCATGGTGACCACTATGCTCCAGGTAGAGGAAGGCTCCCGCAGCCATCAGGATAAAAAACCCCAAGACTCCCATTAAACCCCAATAACCGAGACTACGACCTTCAATTCCGCTATAGACTACTCTTTTCATCTTGCTATTCCGCGATTTGTTTCAGTTAGATGCCGCTGTAGCGAACCCCTGGATTGGTTCCAAGATCTGCACGAATCTGTGTTGAGCTGACGGCTGCCAGCTTTATCGAGATATCACTGGCCGGATCATTCAGGTCACCAAAAAACATAGCGCCCTGAGTGCAACTTACCACACAGGCCGGTTGCTCTCCACGATCCACACGATGCACACACATCGTGCATGATTCAACCGTCCCCTTACCACGAGGCGCATGACTCTTCTGGTCATGCAGTGGCTCATGGACGAACGAACGTGCCTTATAGGGACAAGCCATCATGCAGTAACGGCAACCGATACAGATATGTTTGTCCACCAAAACGATGCCATCCGCCCGTTTCATGGAGGCCCCCGTAGGGCAAACATCGACACAGGGTGGCTGCTCACAATGCTGACACATCATCGGTAACTGATTGGTGAAACCCGTCTGCTTATCATGAACGGTCACGGTACGGATCCACTGCGCTTTTTGACGTGAGCTGGAGAGCCCTTCATCGGTTGATCCTGTGCCCCAACCATTTTCCTGCTGACAAGCAGAGACGCAGTCACTACACCCTTTTTCACAACGGTTGACATCAATCAGTAGCCCCCAGCGTCTGCTACTGCTCGCCCCCTCTGCCGACTTTGAATCAGCATGGGCAATCGTCATCAGGGTGATACCCGGTGCAATCACCGCAGTAGCAGCGGCAGTTTGGCCCAGAAAGCGACGTCGTGCGGCATTCACTACCTGCTGCTCGTGTGCCTCATTTGTCACTTTATTGTCATGGTTCTGGCTCATCTTTCAGCCCTCTTCACAGCACTGTCCGGCCGGGTAGCATGACACTCGAAACAGTCAATACTAACCGACGTATAGTTGTGACAACCACTACAAAACTCACCCTCAGCATTCACCGGAATGTAATATCCGCTCTCATCCTTATTGGTATGGCAGTCAACACATCCATTGATGCTACCATCGACTGAACGAATCCCCTGACGCAGAGTTCGATCACGGTCATGCTTCAGCAGTTCCATATGGTTACGACGCATCCACGCCGTCTCTTTTACGCAGGCATCCCCTGCCTTCGCCCCAATAGAGCGTTTCGCTTCATGATTGTCACTGTAGGCGACTGAACCGAAGCCCATTATGGCAGTAAAAACCACTGCCATAGTGCCAATTCGCTGTTTCAACTTTTTTGACAACACCATATTCAGCCTCTGATAGTTAACCGTTACTCACCCAATCCCATCTGGATATAGCCGGTTGGACAGACATCCTCACAGACGTTACAGCCAATACATTTGGAGTAGTCTGTATCAACATAACGTCCCATCGCGCTCTCATTCTTACGCACCTTGAAGACCGCATCCTGAGGACAGAAAACAACACAATTATCACACTCAAAGCACATCCCACAGCTCATACAGCGACCCGCCTCTGCCTGGGCACTCTCTTTATCCAGCCCCTGCATACGCTCTTCAAAGTTCTGCAGAACAGCATCCGCGTCAACCTCTACAAAAGAGCGATGGTTGCGTGGGGTGTAACTAAAGTGGCCCAAGAATAGTTTTTGATGGGTAATAATCGAGGCAAAAGAGCGATCCTCATAGTTATGGATCGCAAACTTACTACCCGCAGTACCCCGTTGCCCATCTTCTTTCTCTTTTCCCCCACCAAAATGATCTGGCTCCATTCCTGCATTCTTGAGCTCGTCCAGCATCTGAAAGTGGTGGACATCCACTTTAGGACGCAACCGCTGCCCCGATCCACTCAGATAATCATTGATTGACTCAACAGCAACTGATGCCTGTCCAATCGCTGTAGTAAGCAGGTGAGGACGAATAATATCGCCCGCCACAAAATGGCCCTCTTTACCCTTCAGTTCATAGTTCTTCGTGGCATTCATCAGGCCTCGACCATTGTCAAGATCCTCAAACCCAGTAAAATCACCGGACTGACCAATTGCAGAGGCGATCAGAGTACATTCCAGTACCTCTTCTGTCCCCTCAATTGGCGTCGCTTTTCCACTCTCATAACTCAGTTGAACCACTTTCAGGCCGGTAGCACGACCCTCCTCATCCACAACCACCTCAACAGGGCTCAGAGAACCACGGATCTGCACTCCTTCACGCAGTGCATCATCAATCTCATGCTGTGCAGCGCTCATGTTCTCAACCGGCTGGCGGGAGATCAACAACACCTCTGCACCCTCACGGGCTGCGGTCTCTGCCACATCATGTGCGGTATCACCCAGAATAACGTGCTCTGGACGATCTTTATCACTCACATTAGAGATTTGACCGATACGACGTGCCACGGAAGCGACATCGATGGAGGTGTCACCACCGCCGACCACGACGATCTTGCCCGAGATATGTTTCAGGTTACCGGAGTTGAATGCGCTGAGGAAAGCCACACCCGTGATACAGTTTGGAGCATCCCCACCAGGAATTGGCAGTGGACGACCCGACTGCGCACCAATCGCCCAGAATACTGCATCAAAATCATTTTCCAGATCCGCTACTGTGATATCTGTACCAACACGGGTACTCAGGCGCAGCTCAACGCCCATATCAGTAATACGCTTGATCTCACCGGAGAGCATCTCACGCGGAGTACGACATCCGGGAATACCATAAACCATCATTCCACCCAGGGTATCGTGGTCATCAAATACGGTTGCGCCGTGTCCCAATTTTCGCAGTTGGTAGGCGGCTGCGAGTCCAGCAGGACCACCACCGACAATAGCGACCTTTTTACCACTCTCTTCACCCACCTCAAAGCCGAGTTCAGCCTCCAGTGCGGAGTCACCAATATATTGGTCAATGGAGTTGATCCCTACAAAATCTTCCACCTCGTTACGGTTGCAGCCATCTTGGCATGGTGCAGGACAGACGCGACCCATGGTAGAGGGAAAAGGGTTTGCCTTGGTATAGAGACGGAAGGCATGCTCTTCCATCGTCATCCCTTCTGGTGGAGTATCCAGACCACGGACAATATCCAACCACCCCCGTACATCATGTCCGGATGGGCAACTTGCCTGACACGGCGGAGTCTGATGAACGTAGGTTGGACACTTATGGGTCCAGCTTGCCTGCCAGATCATCTCATCATTGTCATAATTACGTACACCCTCTTCACGGGGGTAGTCCTCATAACGACGGTAATTCAGTTCTTTGTTCATCTCATCACTGGACGTTGCCATTAGCAGATGCTCCTATCTCTAAAAATTCAACACAAAAAATTTACAACAGGGGGGAGATCCCTCTGTCAGTCATTATTCTCAAATACCAAGGCATCCCCTACCAACTGGTGAACACTGGTAATCATATCCATCGGCATATCATAATAAGGCAGCACTTTGCTAAACTGACTCTTACAGATCGCACAGATTGCCGCCAGGGTATCTACACCCTCCTCGTCGAACACCTTCTTCAAGGCATGCATACGAGGCATCGCGCCCTTGACGCGAAGTTCCATCAAATCATCCGTCAACAACCCACCACCACCACCACAGCAGAAGGTCTCCTCAAACATGGTAGAGGTATCCATCTCAACATAGTTATTCACCACATTCTTAATCACAGCCCGCGGCAAAATAAACTGTCCACGCTCTATCCCTCCCATTCCGGTACCACGCGCCACATTACAGGAGT
>JABHIC010000389.1 GCA_018671205.1 Gammaproteobacteria bacterium | reverse complement strand
CTCCACCACCGTAAACTCACGCCCCTCAATACGAAACGCGAACTTGCCCAGACCACCAAAATAGTAGTCTACGGCAGAGAATACCAGTTTGGGGTCAAAGGTGACCAGTGCTGTCCCCCGAAACGGATTCATCCGAACCAGGTTGAGGCTGGTCGGTAGAAAGAGATTCCTGAGATACTCACTAAATTTTATGACATTGATCCCTACCACCCCAATCTCAACGGTCTTACGCAACATATTGAACAGGGTAATACGGTGATTTCTTGCAAAACGCTCCGCAATCATCTCCATGGTCGGCATCCGACCACGAATAATGCGCTCCTGGGTGGTAAAGTCAAAGTTGGAGATATCCCCATCCAACTCCATCCCCCCCTCGGTCTCTATATCTCCCCCATCCATTCCCATGAGGAGTGCATCAACCTCGGCTTGTGAAAGCAGATCATCCATTGTTATTGGTCATCAGTTCCTTGCAAATAAGATACGAAGGGGCTATCCCTAAGCCCACCCGTACTGCTTAGGTCAGCAATTAACATACCACCCCGAGAATACCTTGATCTGCCAGAAAGATGTCAAGAATCTGACAGCATCGCCCAGAGTGGGTTCACATCCGATCTATTATAACCGGGTTACTTGAAACATTCTGACTATGCTCTAGATTTTCCAACTCTTCTATTCTTCCACGATCCTCCAGATCCCTGCGAAAGATGTAGCGCTGCAACAGTGCCCGTGTTCCAGAACTGAGACGAACAAAGGTAACGCCCAATAACATCCCCTCACGACCATCCGTACCCTGATAACGGTGTCCCCCCATCACCTTGACCTGAACCGAAATATCACCAAACATCGGTAGAGTCAGCACCCCATCTTCGAGAAGATCCCCCTTGGGCGGGAGCTGAAGGGAGGTTCCGATCAACTTCAGCCCCAACCCAAGATCACTGAGATCCTCCACAATAATTTTCTTCACCCCCTCCCCTCGAAGATTTAGTGAGGCAAAGCGGAGCTCGCCATGGGTTTTGGTACGGTGGGCCTGACGGTGTTGCACCAACAGGTAGGTCTCCGGCAGGTAACCCACAACCCCTACCACAGTGATCTCCACCCGCTCCATCTTCAGCTGCAACATCCCCTCATCGAGATCTGCCAACAGGGTTACGCCATGCTTAAGAACACTCTCATTAAAATAGTGATCTCCTGCAGGCTTCAGTAACAGCCGCTTCTGCTCCGGATCAAATCGTAGAACCTGAGTGATGTGATAGTGGCGAGTGGCCCCCTGTTCACTATTGGGCAAAATCTGTACCGGCTTACTAATGGTCACCAGCAACTGCAGCAGTGCCGCATACTCAGCCCCTTTCACAGTTCGGCAGGTATACTCCGAGTAACACGGCTCCTCTACGGGTGTTAAAAAATGGGTTCCTCCTTGATCACTCATCCACTGTTCTCTCTCTACGCACTCAATAATCCAGCATAAAACGCTTATCTACACCACCTTCATTCATTACCAGAATCGAGATTCTGCGATTCACTGAGGCCTCGGGGTTCTCTGGATCATAGGGACGGGTAGATGCCAACCCGACAACCCGGTCAATCTGACTCTCTTTGATACCCCCCTTAACCAACGCCCGTCTTGCCGCATTGGCTCGATCAGCCGATAACTCCCAGTTACTATAGTTAATCCGTTGAAAAGGGGCTGAGTCGGTATGCCCAAAAATTGCAATCTTGTTAGGAACCCGGTTGATGGTCGTCCCCAGCTGCTTAATAATTGTTCGGGTAAACTCCTTGGGTATCCCCCCCCCTTTCTTAAACATCTGCTTATTTTCCTTATCAACCACGTGAACCTTCAATCCGTCTGGCTCCAGCGCCAATTTAATGTGCCCCTTATATTTTGACATGACCTTGCTTCTGGAGATGGTACGCTCAATATTACGTTTGAGTCGTTTCATTTTCTGTTTTTCCGTCTTCACTTTTTTATAAATGTCGGTAATCTCTTCCCGATCATCTGCCTCAATCTCGCGATCAATCTCCCGCCCCCGCCCCCCCAGATCCATCAGCGTGTTAGAGCTGCCTGAGCCAGAGTCAAGGAGCCCTCTCTTCCCTTTACTCGCGGCATCCATCTTCTCCTGAAACTGAAACTGAAGCGCAATACTCTCGCGCTGAGACTGGGTTGTCGACGCCAACAACCAGAGCAGCAGGAAGAGGGTCATCAGGGCGGTCATAAAGTCTGCCAGGGCCACCTTCCAGGAGGTGCTATGCGCCGCGTGTTTTTTTGCGCGACACTTTTTGATGATAATAGGTTGAATAACTTCAGCCACAATCAGCCCCCTGTTTTCGGTTCAGCCCCACCCACATCATTGAAGTGCTCCTCCAACTCCTGAAAGCTGGGACGCAGATGTTTCGGGATCGCCTTACGCCCAAATTCTGCCGAAACCACCGGGGCATAACCATTGAGCGTGGCAACCAGTGTGGTTTTGATGCAGTTAAGCATGATCGCCTCATCCTCTGAGATGTGTCTCATGGCCGAAGCAAAAGGGCCTACAAAACCGTAGGAGAGCAAAATACCGAGGAAAGTTCCTACCAGTGCGGCCGCCAGATGTTGCCCGGTCTGGTCTACTGGGCCATCCAGTGAGGCCATAGTGATCACGATCCCCATTACCGCTGCAACCACCCCAAAACCGGGAAGCCCATCCGCCATAGAGGCGAGCGCATCCGCAGGCTGTGCGGTCTCATGCTCATGGGTTGCAATCTCAATATCCATCAAATTATCCAGCTCAAAGCTATTCATGTTGCCCCCAACCATCAGACGCAGGTAGTCAGTCAGGAAGGTGATGGCGTAGTGATGGTCTGCGAGCAGCCGTGAGTACTGTTGAAAGATGTAACTCTCATCCGGATCCTCAACATGACTTTCCAGGGTTAACATCCCTCCCCGTCTGGAGCGCATGAAAAGCTCATACATCACCGAGAGAATCTCCAGATAGGCCTGACGATCATGGCCCGTTTTCTTTAACAGCTGCGGAAACCCTTTACGTACTGCTTTCAGAACGTGAGGTGGATTGGCGATAACCAGCGCTCCGGTTGCTGCGCCGAGAATCACCAGCAGCTCATAAGGCTGCCACAGAGCAGAAAGGTAGCCATGCGAGAGGACATATCCCCCCAACACACTAAACGTAACTGTCAGAAAACCGATAATAAGTGTCATAAGCGAATCATACAGCCATTAACTATAACCTGAATCCGAAACCTCATTTTCCAAGCGTCCACTCCTGCGTGATTTTGAGTAAAAATTCATCGATCAATTATCTCAAATCATCATAACGCCGCAATACTCGAGCCATTACCTG
>JABHIC010000388.1 GCA_018671205.1 Gammaproteobacteria bacterium | reverse complement strand
TTCTGTTTATTCTGCTTATTCTGCTTATTCTGTTCGTTCTGTTTGTTGCCTCCCTCATCCTGTCTGGGACGATTACGCCCCCGACCACCCTGAGAACGGCGTGAGGGGTGTCTCCCACCACTTCCACCACTACGGTTGCCACTGTTACGATTTCTCCCTCGTCCCCGATTCCCTGAACTGGAGGGTTTCGTCTCCTCTTTAGGCTCCTCTTTGGGCACCTCTTTCTCTCTACCAAACAGTGAGGAGAAGAGCTTTTTGACAAAAGAGCCTCCCTGTTCTGTGGTCTGTTCTTCCTCTCTCTTTTCTGGCTCTTCGCCTTTCTTACGATCACTCTGTGGAGCCGGTGCATTAGGCATAATTTCACGAACTGCCGGCACATCACGCTCTACCGCTTTCACCTCATGAATTTCCTCATGTTCTGGCTCTTTCTCTTCAACCTGTCGATAGCTTGGACGGTGCTCTGCCTCCTCTCCAGACCGTTTCTTCTGACGATCGATGCTGTAGTGTGGGGTCTCAAGAGTATGGTTAGGAATCAGGGTTACCGTGACATGGCTGCGATGCTCAATCTCAGTGACCGCTTCCCTTTTCTCATTCAGTAGATAAGTTGCCACCGAAACCGGTAGCTGCACAACAACCTGTCCGGTCCCCTCTTTAAGTGCCTCTTCCTGTATCAGACGAAGCACAGAGAGTGCGATTGATTGGGTTCCACGAATATTGCCCTGACCACTACAACGAGGACAGATATTGTGTGCAGACTCTCCCAGTGAGGGACGCAGACGTTGTCGTGACATCTCCAATAAACCAAAACGGGAGATACGCCCCACCTGGACTCGGGCACGATCCTGCTTCAGAGCATCTCGCAAACGGTTCTCAACCGCTCGCTGGTTTTTGTTCGACTGCATATCAATAAAGTCGATCACCACCAGGCCGCCACTGTCCCTTAGCCTGAGCTGACGCCCAATCTCATCAGCCGCCTCCAGATTAGCATTGAGTGCGGTCTCCTCAATATTACTCCCTTTAGTCGCTCGTGCTGAGTTGATATCAATGGAGATCAGTGCCTCTGTCGGATCAATCACAATTGAGCCACCCGATGGCAACCTGACCTCTCGCTGGAAGGCCGACTCTAGTTGGCTCTCAATCTGAAAACGGGTGAATATCGGGGTCTCTTCCCGGTACAGTTTCAGCTTTCTCAGATTATGCGGCATCACTCTGGACATAAACTCATGAGCAAGCTGGTAGGTATCCTCATCATCAATGAGAATCTCACCAATATCATCCCGCAGATAGTCTCGAATGACACGCACAACAATGTCACTCTCACGATAGATCAGAAAGGGGGCATTTTTCTCTGCTGCGGCCTCAATACTGCTCCAAATCTGATGCTGGTAATCGAGATCCCACTGTAGCTCTTCGCTATTTTTCCCAATTCCTGCTGTACGTACAATGGCTCCAGCCCCTTTCGGAATCTCCATATCTCGCATTGCGGTACGCAGTTCCTGACGATCTGCCCCCTCAATTCTGCGAGAGATCCCCCCCGCACGCGGGTTATTGGGCATGTAGACAAGGTAGCGCCCCGCCATGCTGATAAAGGTGGTTAGAGCAGCCCCTTTATTCCCCCGTTCCTCCTTCTCGATCTGGACAACAACCTCTTGTCCCTCCCGGATAGAGTCTGCAATATTGGGACGACCACCACCATCAAAGGCCCCCTCCTTGAAGTAGCTACGTGATATCTCTTTGAAGGGCAGAAAGCCATGACGCTCACAGCCGTAGTTGACAAATGCGGCCTCCAGACTTGGCTCTACACGGGTTATCTTACCCTTATAGATATTGCCTTTCTTCTTCTCATAAGCCGCACTCTCAATATCCAGGTCATACAGATATTGTCCATCCACCAGCGCAACGCGCAACTCTTCTTGTTGAGTTGCATTCATTAAAATTCTTTTCATTATTTTTCTCTTACCTCATCATCTAATGAAGAGGGGTTGGCGCAACCGTAACAGAGAAAACAACCAGACAGATACGACCGTACATTCCACCCTGTCGCACCGAAACGACCCCTAAAACAGGCATCTTTTCTTTTATTTAACAATCAGTTAACAAGCATCAACGGATTTTTCCGGATACCTATATCCCTTAACAGACACCTATACCCTTTAACCTGGGGTACACTCCTGCTACTGTCCTGTTATTCATTTCTCTGCGGAAGATAGCGCTCTGTGCAGGTGATCCCTATCACCTCATGCCACTCTTCTGCTTATATTCTTAATATTCTTTCAGGGCGATTATTTGCTTCTTATTTCTACTTCTCATGATCTACTTCTCATGAGTCTGCTCCAGTGAGCAGACTGGCCCTTCCTCTCTATCATTCACACTTTCTCTCCCCCTTGCAGGGGAAGATTATGCGCCCTCATTCTCCAATTAGAGATGGGCAACCCACTCCGTGAGTCTATTCAAGGAGGGAGTCAACGATTATTTGTCCGCGACTATACCAGTGAATTTGTCATGCCGCAATCGACAGATTTTACCCTCATCCCGCTCTTGTAATTTTTAGAGGTGCCCTTTACTTACTGATAAAACTCAATAGCGTCTCCAACTCCCTACGCACCTCTGAGATATCGGCCTTTACACTAAGCCCTTCTCCTTTTCTTCCCAACTTGTGGCGTG
Source organism: Gammaproteobacteria bacterium (assembly GCA_018671205.1). Classification (GTDB taxonomy): domain Bacteria; phylum Pseudomonadota; class Gammaproteobacteria; genus Thiopontia. The sequence continues at coordinate 3,522 of JABHIC010000388.1, read as the reverse complement.
CTCCGGTAATAGTGAACCCCTCTTCATAGAGCAGACTCCGGATCTTGCGAATCATTTTGATGTCATTCTGCTGGTAGTAGCGTCGATTACCACGCCGGGTTACCGGTTTAAGCTGCGAAAACTCCTGCTCCCAATAACGAAGCACGTGAGGTTTTACCACACACAGCTTTGAGGCTTCTCCAATCGTAAAATATCGTTTTCCCGGAATCGGGGGTAACTCGCTGACTTTTACCTCGGTTGCCGCCAAGTCATGGCTCATTACAGCTACACTCCAGCAGAGAGAACGACTCAACCATTATTTGGAGAAGACAGCGTTACTATAGTTATCCACACTCTCTTTTAGCTTTATCCCAGCCTTAAACGTAACGACCCGGCGCGCTGTAATGGGAATCTCCTCTCCGGTTTTCGGGTTTCGTCCCGGGCGAGGTGCCTTGTCTCTGAGATCAAAATTACCAAAACCGGAGAGCTTAACCTGCTCTCCATTTTCAAGAGCCACACGAATCTCTTCATAAAATTGCTCAATCATCTCTTTGGATTCACGTTTGTTCAGTCCGAGATCATCATTCAGAGTCTCGCAGAGAGAGGCTTTGGTTAATGTCATTTAACCCACTCCTTTGTTGTAAAATTGTTTGAATAACTGGTATAACAATATAAAATTGTTACGATTTATGCAACTCATATTTTATTTCTATTCAGCTCATCCCCCTTTTCAGAGGGGATAAACCTAAACCGCAAGAACTTATGTAATTTTTGTTAGACGCTCATCTCGTAATTTTGCATTATGTTGATTTTCTAGCTGCTCAACCACACGCTCCACCACCTCTTCAACCTCTTCATCGGTGAGTGTGCGCTCATCATCTTGTAGAAAAAGCGCAAAAGCGAGACTCTTCTGCCCCACCCCCAGATGCTCTCCCTGATAGAGATCAAACAGACGGAGGTCACGTAACAACGCCCCGGGTACTGTACTTTTCACTGTATCCAACAGCGCCTGCGACGGGATTGACTCATCTAGCAATATCGCCAGATCACGACGAATCATCGGAAATTTCGACAATGGTGCGAAGTGTGGGATGGCTGCTCGCTGCAACATCTCTTGATCAAACTCAAACAGGTAGATATTTTTTGGCAACGAAAGTTTGGCCGCTACTCCCGGGTGCAGTGCCCCCATCCAGCCCAGCAGCTGATCTCCAACCATCACCTGTGCACTTTTACCGGGATGGAGAACAGCGTTCTCTGCTGCCACGAAACGCAGCGGTTGATCCTCTCGATCTAATCCTGCCAGCAGGGGTTCAAGATCTCCTTTCAGGTCAAAAAAATCGACCGGCAGAGTAGCTACCCCCCACTGTTCAGGGTGCAGCTCTCCAAAAAGTAGCCCAGAAACCATCCGTTGCTGCCTAAGCCCCTCCTTTTCCACCACAAAACGGAGCCCTGTCTCAAACAGACGAACCTGACTCTGCTGCCGCTTATAGTTAAAGCTGATACTCTGTAGCAGCCCCGGCCAGAGTGAACTCCGCATAACAGAGAGGTCACTGGAGATAGGGTTGGAGAGTGCCAACGCCTCATGCTCTGGATCCATCACCCGCTGCAGCTCTGGATCGACAAAACTATAGGTAATCACCTCATGATATCCCTGATTCACCAAGTTTTGTCGAATCACCGATAATGGAAGCCTGGTCTCCGGATTTTTACGAATCTCTGCACTCAATTCAGGGTGGGTACTGGGAAGTTGGTCATATCCATAGATCCGCCCCAACTCCTCAATCAGATCAGCCTCAATTTGAAGATCGAAGCGCCAGGATGGGGGAACGGCTCGCCACCCCTCTGTCACCACCTCCACCTCTAGCCCCAACCCCGTCAGAGTCTGGATCACCATCTCCGGGGCAAGCGAAAGGCCCAGCATTCGCTGTAGTCGCTCTGCCCGTAACAGGATAGGGGTTGCCGCAGGAATCGAGGCTGGGGTAGCCGCCTCTTGAATCGGCCCCGCATCTCCACCCACAATATCAACCAGCAGCCGGGTTGCCCGCTCCATCGCCTGCTGCTGTAGCGCTGAATCAACCCCCCGTTCAAAGCGGTGCGAGGCATCGGTATGAAGCCCGTAACTCCGCGCTTTTCCGGCAAGGGTTAGTGGGGCAAAAAAGGCACATTCCAGAAAAAGATCGCTGCTCTCTGGCTGCACACCACTCGCCTCTCCTCCCATGATACCCGCCAGTGCCAGTGGACCATCCTCATCGGCAATCAGCAAGGTGTCTGTAGTCAACTCAAGCTCTTTTCCGTCCAGCAAGGTCATCCGCTCTCCTTGCTTTGCATCGCGTACCACCACGGCTCCACTCAATTGCGCCAGATCAAAGGCATGCATCGGCTGCCCCAGCTCCAGCATCACCAGGTTGGTAACATCAACCACTGGCCCCAGTGAACGCAACCCCCCACGCCGCAATCGCTCCTGCATCCAGAGCGGACTCTCTGCGGCCGGATTTACCCCCTCGATCACACGCCCCAGATAACGGGGACAGCCATCACTATTCTCAACCCGGACAGGAAATGTACGTTCCGAGGTCACTACAACAGGATCAAATTCAAGAGCTTTAACCGTAAGCTGGTTGATCACCCCCACTTCACGAGCTACGCCAGCAATAGAGAGGCAGTCACCACGATTGGGGGTGAGATCAACCTCAATGATCTGGTCGTTAAGCTGCAGGTAGTCCCGGATAGATTGCCCCACCGGAGCATCAACAGGCAGCCGTTCCAGCTGCTCACTCTCCTTCTGTAGCCCCAGTGTTGCCCTGGAGCAGAACATTCCAAACGAGAGGATGCCACGTAACTTTGCCTTTTTGATCTTCATCCCACCGGGGAGCTGACAGCCGACTCTGGCTACCACCACCTTCTCCCCCACAGCAATGTCAGCCACATTAGTGACAATGGTGAGCGCTGCTGCCTCACCCACATCAACCTGGGTAACTCTCAGGCGGTCGGCATCGGGATGCGCCTCTACCGCAGTGATTATTCCAACCACTACTTTTTCAAACGGGGGGGCTACTGGCTCAACCGACTCCACCTCCAGCCCGGCCATTGTCAACTGCTCCAGCAGGGCCTCGGTTGAGACCGTGGGATCAACCCACTCCCGAAGCCATAATTCACTAAATTTCATATAAGATACAACCTATTAATCTATTCTTTTAATCTATTTTATTTTCTGTATATTCAGGCCAAGCTCTTCAGGAAACGTAGATCGTTCTCAAAGAAGAGGCGCAGATCATTAATCCCATAGCGGAGCATTGCCAATCGTTCAACCCCCAGCCCGAAAGCGAGCCCGGTATATTGCTCAGTATCTACGCCCGAGTGACGGAACACCTCTGGATGAACCATGCCGCACCCCAGCACCTCCAACCACCCCGTATGGCTACAGACACGGCAGCCGTCACCACCACACATGACACACGCTATATCTACCTCTGCGGAAGGCTCTGTGAAGGGGAAATAGGAGGGGCGAAAGCGGAGTTGCAGATCATCCTGCTCAAAAAAGCT
>JABHIC010000387.1 GCA_018671205.1 Gammaproteobacteria bacterium | reverse complement strand
GAGAATGCTCGTATGAATGGAACTTCTGATATTCGCACAGAGAATCGCCCAAGCCACTACCCATATGCTCCAGTAGCTCCTACTGCACAGTAAAACTAACCTCCTCCTCCCCTTGTGGAGGTTGACCCCGGTACTTCGGTATCGGGGTTTTTTTATGTCTGTTTGGTGTTAGCGAGCCACAAGTGTTAACAGTAGGCTCGTGGCATTTACTCAGTATTTTCTACTCTCTAGAAGTTAGTTTTACTGATTCAGCTGAGCTGAGCTGATATGTATGCTGATACAGGGAGGCATCTATTCTCTTGCTGAGAGGGGATTTCATTAGCCTGCTATTGAAATATGGGATATTATACGGACTCTATATGATCCACTTGCGGGTGCTTAAATCGCCCAACACCTAAGCGTGTCAGTTTGTTTGTCGGAAAAGTAATGAGAATTTATAGCATATTATCGGTGTGTATACTCAGTTTTTGTTTACATGGGAAAGCTTTTGCCGGTTTGTATGATGATTTTTCTGATATGCTCGATTTGTCCAAGTGGGAAGTAGAAGCTGATGAGGGTGTGTCAATATCACAAACTGCAGGAAGACTAGAATTATCCATATTATCTTCTGCAAGTGGAGATAGCTTTGGTGGTGGAATAAAATCCACGCACGTTTTTTCTGGAGATTTCGATGTTCAAGTAGATTTCTCGTTGGTTTCATGGCCCTCCGAAAACGGGGTCAGATCTGCATTAGGCCTATCTAGTGAGTCAGGCGGCGGTTTTATAATTGAAAGGTCAGCAAGCTCGCCGGGCGATAATTTTTTAGAGCGATACATCATGAACGGGTCAGAGATAAGAGGCTCATCTCTAACAAGTGATAAAAATGGAAAACTTCGACTACTGCGTGTAGGCAACCTTATTACTGGATATGCTTTCGACACTACTTTGGGGTGGCAAACAGTAGCATCTTACACGAATGATGAACTCGGTATTGTTAATAGTGACCTGTTAACGATTGCATTGAGTGTCTGGAGCCACGACTATGTATTCAACCCCGGAGAACAACCTGTAACTGTTTCTTTTGACAATATGAAGGTAACAGCTACACAAGAGATCACCGTTACAGAACCAGTAAACCAGTCACCTACTGCTCTCATTACGGTTACTCCAACCAGTGGTACAGTACCATTAACCATTGCTCTGGATGGTTCATCTTCTACAGATAGCGATGGAACAATACCCAGTTACAGTTGGAGCAGCTCAGATGGTCAAACAGCAACGGGAAGCGGAACCTCCTTTACCTTCAGCAGTGCGGGAGACTACGTCATCACCTTAACTGTTACTGACGATGGTGGAGCCACTTCATCAACAACCACAACAGTTACTGCAACAGAGCTACAACTACCTGTAGCAAGTTTTACTGCAACTCCCACAACAGGTTCAGTACCACTGACAGTAACCCTTGATGGCAATGGCTCCACAACACCCAATGACTCGATTATTGCGTACCAATGGAGCAGCAGTGATGGACAAAATGAGATCGGTAGCACAACCTCCTTCACCTTTGATGCAGTGGGTATCTACATCGTTACTCATACGATAATTGATAATACCGGGCAAACTGCATCAACTACTCAGGAAATTACCGTAATTGATTCGTTAACAGCATCCTTTACTGCAACTCCAACAACAGGCACAGCCCCTCTTACAGTCTCACTCGATGCAAGCAGTTCCACTACACCAAACAGTTCGATTATTGCCTACACATGGAGCAGTAGTGATGGCCAGAGTGCTGCTGGGAGTACAGCCTCCCTTACCTATGGTACTGCTGGAGACTACTCGATCACGCTGACGACCATTGATAATGAAGGTAATACGGCAACTGCCACAGAAACCATTAATGTGGAAAGCGGTGATGGTAGTAGTGAACTAAGCTACAACACCACAGCTCGACTCTCTCCACAGGTGATTGCTGCTGGAATTACTCCTACACAAGTCAATTATGGTGATGAAGAGTTTGATATTGTGGCTCTAGTTCGTCCAGGCGTGCTCGCTATAGACCGAGTTACCTTCAGAGATTCTGCAACCAGTGCGTTTGCACTACAAATGAATTCAGCGGGGGTGCTGGAAAATGGTGATGAGCTTTACAAGGCAACCTTTAGTTTTGATAGGGGTTCCTTTGGTGACTTTGTGATGCATTCTGCATGGGGTCCAGATGATGGGCAATATAACATTATTGCCTATGACACTGCGGAGCAACGATCTCACCAGTTTCCTGATCTGATGTTTGGAAGCAATGTAGAGCAATCTCCAGTTATGCAAGAGGAGGCAGATGTTAGTTATAATGCCATTAAGCGGTTGGGGCCACAGGTGTTGATTGCGGGCTTTAGCCCATCAAAGATTGATGTTACTGATACTGATTTTGATGTGATTGCTGTTGTCAGAGACGGAGTTCTGCCCATTGAAACGGTTACTGTAACTCAGAACCAGAGCCTGTTCGAGTTGGCGATGAGTAATGCAGGAACACTGAGTAATGGGGATAAGGTCTACAAAATGAGCTATACCTTTCAGAGAAATGCCTTTGGCACTGCTACTCTAAACACGCTATGGGGTGATCAACCTGGACAGTTCAATATCCATGCTACCGATTCAGCCCAACAGAGAAGCCACGACTTCCCAGACATTATGTTTGGTAACTTCCCGGCACAGTAGATAAAGAGGTGACAGAGGTCCTTTGCAATGTTCTAGGGCTGAGGAAAAACTGAATGGCTGACAGAAGAGTCAGTACATTATGATGTAGTGAGAGGGAAGGTGGGTGCAACCCGCTTCAAGGCTGCGCTAAAACAGCCATCTTATATGAAGGAGCAAGCAACAGACTCCTGACAACATCGTAGAGGCATCTACACCACATAACAGCCCTGCTGGTCACTCGACCGGCGGGGCTTTTTTACGTCCAGAGGAAATGCCTATGCCCAAAAACAAACCACCATCCAAACCTATCTCCAGATACCTAGCGTCACAGCGAGAGCAACACAACCGCCTAAGCACCATCGGTAACACGATGGCCCGCATCCATTACTCCAAGATGGCCGATAGAGTACAACGATGGCTCAATAAATCAGAAAAAGAGGTAGATGCCCGCTACCGCTTAAACCAGTACCCATCCTGGTGGATGTTGACCAAGATGGATCTACTGCGCTGGCTACACAGCAAGTACTTCGATGCATCGCTGGATAACGACAGCGGTGGCCTGATGGGAGCGCTCTTCACCCTGATCGCCGGAGTGGGTTACATCATTCTGGCGGTAGCTCTCTACGCATTGATGTTCGCAGTAGTGATCTGGGCAATACCGCAACTGTTCGATTGGCTGTTCCAGATCGAATGAGAGCGGCGGTGTACGTACTCATCATCTACCTGATCATAAAAGCAATCGTTACAGTCGTACCAATCATCTTGGCAATCTTCATCCTAATTGCCGTCTTCGGGAGTAAATTATGAACCAATCATTAAAAAACAGTATAACCATACTGGCTCTGTTCCTGATCGCACTCAAGTTCTATCCAGCCGCAACAGTGATCAGCTTCCTCTGGGTGCTGTACCTATTGGTTGAGGGTGCCGTAAACCTGTACAGCCGCTGGAATAGAAAGAAACTACCGCTAACGTGAGCATGATGGCGAGACTGTTACTGGCGCTACTGGTAGCACGCTATCTGGCAGCAGCCATAGTCGTATTTGGTATCGTCTGGGCAGTCCACCAACTCAACCGGGTTTTCTGAGCCCGAACCCACCGCCGCGATCCCCAAAACCCATCGAGATTTGCCCAGAGTGGCCACCTCTGCAGCAGTCGTGGGGTGGGGTTGGCCATGGGCATGGGGTAGCTCCGGGCCGCAAAGAGGGGCAGAGAGGAG
>JABHIC010000386.1 GCA_018671205.1 Gammaproteobacteria bacterium | reverse complement strand
ATGCCGGCTAAAAACAGATCAACAACACTTTCGGGCCTATAGCTCAGCTGGTTAGAGCAGGGGACTCATAATCCCTTGGTCCTAGGTTCAAGTCCTAGTAGGCCCACCATTTAAATCAAGGGGTTATCTCATTTTTGAATAACCCCTCGGCTCTTAGATATAGATTTTAGTCACTCTGGTAGTCACTTTAATTCGATTTGCTATCTCATCCAATCACCCAAACGGAGAGATCATATGTCAAATCTAGCGATCAAAATAGCCACTACTGATTCAGAGAAGCAACGTTACACCCTGACCACTCGCGTCACCCTTGAGGCCAACTGGGGCTTCTTGGCTGCGAGTGAGCAGGAAGCCCAAGAGAAGAGAGCCGCAATCGTCACAGATCAGCAGCTGCACCACCCCGGGGCACTGGTGACGATCATTAATGATCAGTGTGCAGGTATTGGTTCTGAGATATCTAAGCTCTACCGGTTGCTGGATCTGGCTGAGGGCATTACTGACTCCGATAGGGTGGCTATAGTCATTCAGCTGATCCGAGAGCAGGCTGATAGCTTAAATGAGTCACTGGAAGCTCAGGGAGTGTGACGTGGGAACTGCTTATCAATATCATTGCAATGGCTGCGGTAACAACTTCCCATACAATGTAGGGGGTGGTTTTCGCTTTGATATGGTGGCCTGTTCGGAATGTGGAGAGCAGAAATATCTCAAGCAACTTGAAGACGATGTGCCTATGCCTGATCCTTTTGAGGATTTCGAGGCATACCAGGAGGCCATCAATGAGAGATCGAAATCCCCATGTCCTTGCGGTGGTACGTTTGCTTACCACTCCCCCATCCGCTGCCGCAAGTGCCGTTCTACGGATGTGACCCGTATGAAGAAACTTTATATGTACGATTGATTTGAGCTGATTTAGAGTAACATTCAGAGTCTCTCAAATACCAGGTGGATGGTATTTGAGAGGATCACATTTTAATGAGGAGTAACGGTGAGCTGGGTTCAGATTAAGAAAAAGTGCGGCATACCTGCTCGATTTCCTCTAAAGAGGGTCGCAATCGGTGTACTGAGGCAGTATCAGGCTAGTCTAGAGAAGTTTGCCCCGCCAAACCAAAAGCCTGTGGTGGGTGTAAAGCCACCAAGGGGACGGATCACGAACAGTAAAGAGCGGAAGGCGTTCCTTAATAGTGTCGCCACCTTAAAAAGCATGATCGACAAGGTGTACGAGACCGAATCTGATATCGCAGTACTCGACGCATCCCTCTTGAGCGCCCTTAAAGAGAGTGCTGCGGGACTGGATACTCTACAGGCAGAACTGGAGGCGTTCACACCTCAAGCAAAGCGTGATTGGGGTGTGCTGATAACCGATGAACTGTATCGAGGGCTATTCACTATATATGTTGAGAATAGCTCGGATCCTGACAGTAAGAAGTTTCAAGTAGCCGGCAAGGTTCAGGGCTGGCTCCCGCCTAGTGGTGATTTCATCAATGCAGCGCTCACAGAACTAGCTAAAACAGATCAGAAATGCCCGCGATCTGTAACGGTAACCAAGATCATTGAAGTTGTAAACAGTTACCCAAGGCAACTGGATCGTTAGTTAAATGGTTTGATTCTCAATCACCTGTTATTCGATGCGCTTCTCAGGCGCATTCAGTAACATATTGAACTTAAAACAGTTATTTAATTTCGTGCGTAAATTGTCCCACTCCAGTCGCTGGTGACTGGATCTGAATAGGACAAATATTATGCAAAAGCAAGCCGAAAATAATACCACGAGCAGGTGGGTCAATGCCAAAAATGGTGCTGAGCACCTCGACCTCCCTCTTTCTTCTTATTACCAGCTCATACAGATTGGTAAACTCCCCTCCCCTGTTAAACTTGGGAACAGGTCGCGTTGGAGAATCGCTGATCTCGACTCAGCAATGTTGGCAATGGTGGAGGCAGCTTAATATGATCAAGCATATACCCATCAATGCAAGCTGCACACCTGGATACCAAGATAACCCCAGTGTCGATGATATCGGTGCGATCCTGACCGAGACTCTGCGCGGCATGAACTCTAGCACTCCCGCAGGGGATTTACGAATCCGACGGATTGCGTACCTCGCGCACCTCGCCAAAAAGGGAGTACCCGGGCAAGTACCCCCACCTCCCCCCATGAATGAAGAGAAGGATGTGGTCACCACTACGCCGGTCATGGATCGCCCACTCAAATCACCAAGATTAGCAAAAACTGCAATGCGATCAGACATTGTAAAAATGTGCGAAGCTATGCACAGTCTGAGGCTGGAGAGCGCAAAAATTGTTACTGCGGTCTCGAACTTGAGCGGCCTACAGACTGGTGACCGCATTGCAAAAATCCTGAATGATACATTCAATAATCTTCAGTACGATCAAGGTCTTGAGGCGCTGATCTGGGTTGCTGACCCCTCATACCGAGGTTACCCCATTCAAAATGACAAGGATTTGGAGCGGTTCAAAGAGGAGGGTGGCATTTAATGATTACATTTGATTACATCACTGTATTCACCGCCGCTCAGCCAGTTAACAAATCAGTAACTATCAACAACGGCAAACCTCACAAAGTAATGACCTCTCCTCAACGTGAGATGCAGGCCCGTACAGTGGCTGTGCCTGACGCTGAGGCGTTCGTTGAGGTGCTGAAAGAGGTGGGAGATGACCCGTGTAAGTGTATTAGTCTCGGATTCGTGCAAGGCACTGAGGATGGTCAGCCTTATGGTGTCCTGAGTGCTAAGCAGTTGAAACTAGGCTTGAACCTGCCCGATAGTGCGGATACTCCCGTGGGCTTCCATGATCTGGACGGGGAGCAGTACTGTGCCAGATCTAAAAGTAATTTCACTCAATCCAGCTGGGTACTTTTCGATAAAGACACAGCCCCCGGTCAGCCTGATGCGTTGGTTACTGAGGATGTCGATGAGTGGCTAGGCTGGATGGGAGAGCTGATCCCCGGATTCGCTGAGTCGGGTAAGGTAGTCGTTGGCTCAACATCAGGCCGTGTTCTGTTGGATGGTGCGCCTGCGTTCACGGGTGGGGGGCTGCATTGTTACGTTCAGATCAGTGATCCAGAGGACGTACCTAATTTCAAGCGAGAGCTGTTGGCGCACGCGACGGGCGGCCCGTATGGCTTCCTGAAGCCCTCTTTCAGGAAGGCAACAGGCGAGGTGGTCAGTCATCAGCCGTGGACGATCGCAGATGTCTCAGTGTTCAGTCCTGAGCGGCTGGTATTCGATGGTGCGCCAGTGGTGAAGGGTGAGGGGCTGGCGGTTGCGGATACTGAGGTGCGTGTGATTGATGGCGGTCTGCTGGATCTCTCACTGACAGTAGCCAGTGCTGATGATCTGGCCCGGTGCTCGGCTGTGCAT
>JABHIC010000385.1 GCA_018671205.1 Gammaproteobacteria bacterium | reverse complement strand
TGTCTACAGAAGCTGGAGGATGAGGATAGTGGTGAGGTTTACTACACCTCGATTGCCTGCAATCGACTCAATCTGGAGCTGTGCCGCTGTAGTGACTACCCCAACCGTAATGCCCATGTTCCCAACTGTGTCCACCTCACCCCCGAGCGAACCGCGGAATTTCACTGGCTTCCCTCCAGCTGTGGTTATCGACGGCTCCATGAGGGGCAACCCCTGGCAGACTGGCATCCACTGATCACCGGTTCAGCGGATACCGTCCATGATGCGGGGGTTTCTATTCGTAGTTTTGCGATGTTGGAGCGTGGGGATGAGGTGTTGGAGGACTACCTGATTGGGGTGCTCTGATCTACTCTCTCCCTGAGTACCACTCAAACACCTGCTCAATTTGTACGTAGAGAAGGTCCAGCTCGGTCAATGCCAGATCATACGTTTTATCCTTCAGTGCGCTCTCTATCTTGCGTGCCCGCTGGGTGATCTGTGGAAAACCGAAGGTCTCCCCGCTCCCCTTCAGCATATGAATCTCGCTCTGTAGGGATGACCACTGTTGTTGATTCCGTGACTCCGTCATGGTTGCAACCGAATCATGCAGACGGTTAATAAATAGCTCTATCAGAGCATCATCAACTGACTCTGGTGGGTTAAAAACATCGCTTTGTTGATGGGGGGAGATGGTCTCTTTCTCGACACTAACGGCGGCCACCACAGGTTCGCTCAGCTCCCCCTCCCCTTGTTGATGGCGCTCCAGAACCCGATACAGCGCCTGACGATCAATCGGTTTTGCAAGAAAGTCATCGCATCCGGCGGCCTTAAACTCACTCTTGTGCTGCTCCATCACATTCCCGGTCAGTGCCACAACCGGAACCTGGTTGCCCGCAGCGCGCAGCATTCTGGTGGCCTCTATGCCATCCACCTCAGGCATCTGCATATCCATCAGTATTAGATCATACTCTTGTTGCATTGCCATCTCATACGCCTCCCTGCCATCGGCGGCCAGTTCGACCTCCATGCCGGTGGCAGTGACCAGATGGTTAACCAAAATCTGTAGTTCAACCATATCCTCAGCAATCAGTACTCGGCCTTGTAGTCTCTGTTGTACAGCGGCTGTTGACGCCTCACTGGTGGCCTCCACCCGCTCCTCACTCTTCTCAAGAGGCAGCAACAGGGTAAAGGTTGAGCCGATGCCGGCCTCACTCTCGACCACAATATCTCCTCCCATCAGTTGAGCCAGGTTGTAGGAGATATGGAGTCCCAACCCGGTTCCGCCAAAACGGCGTGAGATCGAGCTGTCCGCCTGCTCAAAGGGTCTGAATAGCCGTTCCAGTACCTCAGACTCCATCCCGACACCACTATCTTTTACCCTGAAGAGGTATGTTGTCCCCTCACTGTTCTGCTCTCTGGAGAGGGTGAGTGAAATTTCCCCCTGTTTGGTGAACTTGACGGCATTGCCCAACAGGTTGATCAAGATCTGGGAGATTCTCAGGCTGTCACCCATCCGCTTATGGGTAAATACCCCCCCCTGATCGACCTCAAACTGTAATCCTGTGGAGGTTATTCGCTGTACAAAAAGATTCTCTAGCTCATGAATCAGGTTTGCCAGATCAAAGGGCATAACCTCGGTATCAAACTTGCCGGTCTCAATCTTGGAGAGATCAAGAATATCGTTCACCAGTGACAACAGTGTCTTGCCTGCACTATCCACGGTATTTAACAGTGCATGTTGGTGGTCGTTTATCGGACTCTGCGCCAACAGCTGAGCATAACCAATAATACTGGTCAATGGGGTACGCAACTCATGGCTCATCGAGGCGAGGAAATCATCTTTTGCCTTGCTGGCCTGGTTGGCATCTTTTACTGCACGCTTGAGCTGCTGCTGATTCTCTCGCAGCAGTTGTTGGGTCTCGATCAGGGCATCCATCAGTAGCCCAATCTCACCCTGTCTGGCATGAGGTTCAATGGTCTGCTGAAAATGCCCCTGCCCCATCTGCTGTAACAGCTCAATCCCCTGCTGTATCCCTGTGATCAGTTGGCGGGTATTGCGATACGCCAGCAGTAGGGCAAAAAGTACCGTTATCAATACCAACAGTACCATCCACAGACGCTCAGTCTTGAGCTGCTCAAGCTGCCCCATACTCTGTTGGAGAACATGTTGTAGTAGATCGGTTGCGAGAAGGTGCAGTAGATCGATCGGATCGGTTGCGATATCAAAAAATTCATCAACCGGAAAACTGACCTCAGCGGCATCAAGCAGCTCCCACTCTATCAGATCGCGCACCTCCTGAATTTTGCTGACCAACTCAAACAGAGTGGAGAGGGCCTGTTCGTCCAGCCACTCCTGCTGATCCTCCAGTGAGCCACGCAACAGCAGAAATTGGCTGCTAACCCCCCATAAACTCTGCTCCATACGGCTCTGTATTTGGACCGCCGAGTCACTATCAAGGAGGGTGTTGGCGGAGGATGCGTTGAAAAGAGAGAGGTAGGCACCCCCTGAGCCACGCAACTGAGCCATACTTTCACGCAGATTCGGAATATCACGCACCAGCAGATTCTGAATTCCGGGACGTTGCGATACGAGCCGGGCAATCACATGGTTGAGGATTTCGACCAGCTCGCTCATCTGGGTAAAATCGAATGACTCCCCCTGCTTCAGTAGCCAGAGCTGCTCTATACGAAGGAGATTCTCGTTAATGACTGCTTTGGGCGGGTAGTCGTCAGAGAAAGTCTCAATGGTGTTGAATAGCTGATCCAGGGTTCTGTTGATATCTGTCTCAAGCTGTTCCAGGTGCTCCTCGGCAAAATCATAGTGTCCGGGGTTCTGCGCTGCGATAGCACGTAAGCCCCGGTACTGACTGAACTGGCTCAGGGAGGCATAGAGATCAGGGATCCAGTTCAGTGCCTGAACTTGCTGTTCCAGTCGCTTGATCTCCTCTCCCTTGTCCCAGATGGTTTGGGAGAAGAGTAGCAACATTGGCAGCAGTAACACTCCGCCGGAGAGCAGCAGTGTCCATGCCATGCTGTGGGGGAAAATCCCCTCTGTTTTTATTGGCTTGGTTGTCATTGATTTTTCTATCGTTGGCCACCTTTTATCAAGGCAGATTAGTGTACACTATAATATGATGTGGACTCAAACGGTTTTTGACTCAAGCGGGATACTCTGACATGCGGCCCAATATAGTGAGGAATGTGATCTGCTCAGGACTCCTGTCCGCTATTTTGTCCGCCCCACTGTATGCTGCCACGGAGCATGAGTTTCCACTGCGGGAGCAGTTTCCTGATGTTGCTACTATCTCTACCGAGGGGCTCTATAACGAGTATGAGGCCCTTACCATTATCGATGCCAGAACCCGGTTTGAGTATGACACCATCCATATTGATAAGGCGATCCGTGTCCCTGTTTCCAGTAAAAGTTTTCTTGCTCTACTGGAAAAAAGGGTTCCTGATCAGAATGCAAGAATAGCTTTTTACTGTAACGGGTTTGCCTGCTCAAAGAGCTATCGTGCGGTGAGAAAAGCGGTTGCGTATGGGTATAGCAACAGTGTCAGCTTTGATGCGGGTATCTTCTCTTGGGCAAACGCCTACCCTGGGCATACTACCCTGCTGGGTAAACCTCTTGCAGGGCCATCGGCATTGATCTCAAAGCAGCAGTTTGAGGCGCGCCAGATCAGCTATGAGAGCTTTCGTAAAAAAGCGAAAGAGACGCCAGCTGTGGTGATTGATGTTCGCGATGCAGCACAACGCAGGAATAGTGACGGCAGTAAAAATGAGCTGCCCGATATGCCGGTGTTGGGGCGGGAGCGCTATCAGCGGATCAACCTTGATCTGTTCAAGCGCAAGCTCAGTGAGGGCAAATTTCTGGATCAGCAGCTGTTGATCTTTGACGCTACCGGCAAACAGATTCGCTGGTTACAGTACTCACTGCAACAGAATGGCTATACCAACTACCACTTTCTCGCCGGTGGGATCTACGCGGTGAATCAGCGTGTCCATCAGTAAGCCTGGGTGAAAATTCGCCAAAAATTTGTATTGATATTGGGGGTTCCGATTCTCGGAATGCTGCTGCTGGTGACCCATATTATCCAGGAAAAGTGGAGGGTTCTGGATGCCGCACAACAGACACAGCATATTGTGAAAATAGGTCAGCAGATCGCCATGATTGCCCACCACTCGGCAAACGTGCGTGGTCTGAGTGCCGGTTTTCTGGGGAGCAAGAGAACGCCTCTAGGAGAGCAGCTCCGCCACCAGCGCGAGTTACTGGACGGTGCTATCAAGGAGTACCAGCAACAGGCGAACAGGTGGTACCCGGATGATCAGCTGCTGAAGCAGAGGCTGGTGAAGCTCTCCCTGGTGCTACAACCAATGGATGCCGGGGTGGATTCTGTTATTTCGTTTGATGACTATTCCGAAATCAATACTCATGCCATACAGCTCATCGATTTTCTCAGCCACCGGGTGGCAGATGAGCACCTCTCCGGCAGTTTTCGCGCCCACACTGCGGCACTCTGGATCAAAGAGCGGATGGGGCAGGAGCGAGGGATGTTGAATGGTCTCTTTGCAAGGGGGGAGCATGATGAGGCATCGTTGGTCAAGATCTATGGCTATCTGGCAGATCAGGAGACGTGGTTGCCGATTTTTCAATCCAACCTGAGCAGCAGTCAGCTTGCCTTGTGGGAGAGGGAGCGTGACCAGTTTGATCAGAAGCGCTATCTGAAGATGCGGGATACGGTTCTTAATCGTGATCCCGCTATTGTCACGGTAGAGCCAAAGGTCTGGTTTTCTCTGGCGACCCGTCGTATCGATGTGATTGATCGAGTTGCGAAACGGATCTATGCCGATATTCAGCGCTATGCCGTTGAGCTTAATGGGGGTGCCAGGGAGGTTCTGCTAACCACTACAATTTTGATGCTCACCGTTGTACTCATCTCGCTGTTTATTGCGATACGAATGGCGAGGGAGGTTATCCACGGGATCGAGAATATCAGTGACTCTATGCAGAAAGTCATAGAGGGCGAGGACTACACTCAACAGATCACCCATCTGGGAGAGGATGAGGTGGGTGCGCTGGGGACTACCTTTAATCAGCTGTCTGATGTGCTACGCCAGAAAAACAGTGAGTCTGAGCGGTACGTGCGACAGTTATCTGAAAGTGAGGCGCAGTTTCGCGCCATTATGGGGAGCATCAATAAGGCCATCGTCTCTATCGACAATAGAGGAGAGATTGTCTTCTGGAGTCGGGGGGCAGAGCGTATCTTTGGTTACACGGATCGTGAGATCAGAGGGTTGGGGCTATCAACGATTATTCCTCAGCGCTATCATGCCTCTCATCAACATGCGATTCACCGGGTTGCGACAGGGGGTAAGCCCAAATTAATCGGTACATCCGTCGATTCCGTGGATATTGAGGGGCTGCACAAGGAGGGGCATGAGTTTCCGGTCTCACTCGCACTCTCCAGTTGGTATAAAAATGGGGTGATCCACTTCTCTGGGGTGCTCAGCGATATATCCGGGCGTAAAGCACAGGAGACGTTACTACAGCAGGCCAAACAGGATGCAGAGGCGGCCAATAGTGCCAAAGATGAGTTTCTCGCCTCAATGAGCCATGAACTGCGTACTCCACTCACCTCGATTATCGGCAATTGTGAGCTTATGGCTGAGCAGGAGGTCGATGAGGAGAAGAGAAGGTTGATTCGTACCGTTGTGACCTCCGGGCAGGGGTTGCTGGCACTGGTCAATGATATTTTGGATATGTCCAAGATTGAGTCTGGAAAATTTACCATTGATGAGAGTCACTATGACCTTTCAGCCCTGCTGGAGGATCTACGGCAGCTCTTCTCAATACGAGCCCAGGATGCAGGGATCGAATTTTTGGTGGAGCTAAGGGAGGCGCAGCCCTATCAGCTGATCGGGGATGGGCAACGTATTGGACAGATTTTGATCAACCTGATTGGTAACGCAATCAAGTTTACCGAATCAGGAGAGGTTTCGTTGGGGGTCTGGTCTGCGGATGGTTACCTCTTCTTTAAGGTGGAGGATACCGGGATAGGGATCTTGCCGGAGACCATGGATCAGCTGTTCCAACGCTTTGAGCAGGCAGATGGTTCGATCTCGCGCAGTTTTGGGGGAGCGGGTCTCGGACTCTATATCTCGGATGTGTTGGCTACACTGATGGGAGGGCATATTGATGCCTCCAGCCAGGTTGGCAAGGGCTCCATCTTTCAGTTGGTGCTGCCCTACCGGCCCAGTGAGACTCCTGTTGATCAGCCCCTGGAGAGTGTGGATAGAGCTACAGTACTGTCGACAAAATACAGAGGGCGGGTACTGATTGCTGAGGATACTCCGGAGCTGCAGCAGCTTGAGCGGAGAATTCTGGAGTCAATGGGGGTGGATGTGGTGGTTGCCAGTAATGGGGAAGAGGCCATTGAACAGGTCAGGGGGCAGTCGTTCGATCTGATTCTGATGGATATGCAGATGCCAGTGATGGATGGTATTGCCGCGACAGAGCGGCTTCGGGCAGAGGGCAACCTTACCCCTATTGTGGCGCTGACCGCAAACGTGATGCAGAAACATCGTGATGCGTTTAATCAGGCGGGATGCAGTGGCTTTCTCAGTAAACCGATTGACCGCCATGAGTTAGGGCGTTTCCTGAGCCAGTACCTATCCTCTAATGAGAAGGTGGCGACTCCTCCCTCTACAGGTAGAGCCGTGGTGGCTGATCGTGAGACGGAGGTGGACGATGAGCTTATGGCAATTTTTGCACAGAGTGCAGTCACCAATAAGGCGGCGTTGATGGTGGCTATCTCGGCAAAGGATTGGGTGCAGCTTCACCAGATAGCCCATGCGATCAAGGGGAGCGGGAGTTCATTTGGTTATCCCGAACTGACCCACTTGGGTAAAGCGGTGTGTGATGCAATTGATCAGGGTGAGGAGGCGTCGGTCTCCCCTCTGGTGATGGACCTGATTATTGGTCTGGGTAGAGTGATCTCTGTAGCGGGTTCTGAATAACAGGAGAGTAGTTGATATACTTTGTGGGCAGGAGATTCTCCTCCCCCTGTGAAGGGAAAGTGAGTGAATGGATCGGTGACTAAGGGTTGGTTGAATTTAAGGGAGTATTAACGTGATGAGTATGGAATCAAACAGTGTGGATCTTCAGAATAGTAAACTCTATCTGAATCGGGAGCTGACCTGGCTTGCTTTTAACCAACGGGTACTACATGAGGCAGAGGACCCCCGTAACCCTCTGCTGGAGCGGGTCAAGTTTCTTGCCATTGTGAGTGCCAATCTGGATGAGTTCTTCATGAAGCGCATCGGTGGGCTCAAGCAGCAGTTGGCAGCAGGCTACAAGGAGCCAACGGTAGATGGGCTGACACCGATCCAGCAGGTTCGTGAGTCCCATATTCTGGTGCGAAAGATTCAACAGCACCAGAGTGTAATCTGGGGGGCGCTGAAACGGGAGTTGACAACGGAAGATATCCATCTAATCTGTTATGAAGAGCTGACAGATGGTGAGCGGCTGCAGATGCGGGCGGTATTCCAGGAGAAGGTGTTGCCACTATTGACCCCGCTGGCGATGGATCCCTCTCACCCCTTTCCGTTTATCTCCAATCTTAATCTCAATCTATTGGTCTCCCTGCGCTATCCACAGGAGGAGAATCCTGTGCTGGCACGAATCAAGGTGCCGGTTCATAAGGATTTTGCGCCCCGTTACTATCCGGTGGAGAGTGATGTTGAGGGACACTCGTTTGTGTTGATTGAGGATCTGATCACCCATAATCTGGATCTACTGTTTCCGGGGATGGTGGTTGATACCTGTGAGATGTTCCGGATCACTCGTAATGCCAGTGTCGAGAAGGATGAGGAGAGTGCGGACGATCTGCTCTCGATGATTGAGTCTGAGGTGAAAGAGCGCCATTTTGCCCCGATTGTCCGACTTGAGGTGAGTCGTGGTTTTGACCCGGCACACTATGGCATGTTGGCTGCTGAGTTGGGGCTGGATCAGGAAGAGGATGTCTTTGTACAGGATAATCTGGCAATGAATGATCTGTTTCAGGTCGCCTCTATCGATATCTCCGCACTACATGATCCGAAGCTGCGCCCAGTGGAACATCCCCTGCTAGCCAAAAACAACCAGAATATTTTCCATATTATCCGCAAT
>JABHIC010000384.1 GCA_018671205.1 Gammaproteobacteria bacterium | reverse complement strand
TATCAGTATGATTATGGTTCTGGGTATGTTGATGTAAGTGGCGGTTATGAATGGAAGGGAACTACTGATATCACTAGTGATGGTTATTGCTCCTCTTCTAGTTGTGGGTTTTCCACCTTAATTGATGCTGCTAATGGCGCGAAATTATGTGGTGGCAATGATTGGTTTTTGCCTAGCTCAAGCCAGTTAAGTGGCCTGATATATAGCGGATCAGCACCACAAATTGCCCCAGACTTCTTTCCAAACACAGGATCCACATTTGATTATGCCAATATATATTCAAGTTGGAATGGAGAGCAATATTGGACTTCAACACCGGGAATGAGTACAGACAGGCAGCAACATTATGCTTATCTTGTTGACTTCGAAAGTGGGGGAAGCACCCAAGCTCGGGTTGATGAACCCCGACCAGTTCGTTTGGCAAGAAGTGGAGCACTAAGTTCGTCTCCAATGGTCTCTTTACTTGATGATTTAACAATTGGTGAAAATACCTCCAGTGGGAATGCTTTCACAATCGGGGATGAACAAAGTTTACCTGATGCACTTACATTATCAGCAAGTTCATCAAATATTGATCTATTGCCCATTGAAAATATTACATTTAGTGGGAGTGGACACAACCGAACTGTCACTGTTGCACCTGCCCAAGGTTCGATTGGTACAGCAACAGTCACTGTAACGGTGAGTGATGGCTCAGACACTGTGAGTGAAAACTTTGTGTTAACAGTCAACGATTCACCCACAATCGGTGTAATTGCAGACCAAAGCAGTGATGAGGACACATCAATCAACAGCCTTTCCTTCTCTGTGAGCGATACAGACAACTCTGTAGGCAGTCTGGTCGTTACAGCATCCTCTTCAGATACTGCTCTGGTACCTAATGAAGATTTGATTGTTGGTGGTAGTGATGCAAATCGAACGTTATCGATAACACCCGCAGAGCATCAAAATGGGGTTGTCACTATTACCCTCACGGTGTCTGATGGATACTCTTCTACGAATCAAACATTTTTGTTTACCATTTCTCCAGTTGATGATGCCCCTACACTAACTGAGTTTTCTGATGTCATCACCTCAACAAAGAATGGCGTGATAACGTCTATAACAATGGCCTCATTGGAGGCACAAGGGAATGAGAATGATGTTGACGGTACGGTTACTGGATTTATCGTTACATCCGTTGAACAGGGGGTGCTCTTTATAGGAGAAAGTGCCGTATCTGCAACACGATGGGTAGCAGATAGTAATGACAGGGTAGACGCTACACATCATGCCTATTGGCATCCACCGGCAGGTCTGACGGGTAGTGTGAATGCATTCTCAGTGCGAGCAATCAGTGAAAATGGCGTGCATTCACTATCGGATATTAGCGTCTCTATACTGATTGATTTTCCTGCCTCTTCACTTGCACTAGATCAACTCGATGGCAGTAATGGTCAACGTCTAATCGGCATCGACCAAAATGATAGTAGTGGCTACGCTGTCAGCGGTATCGGTGACCTCAATGGAGATGGCTATGAGGATATCATTATCGGTGCTGCAGCAGCAGACTTTGGCTGGTTTGCGGATACTGGAGAAAGCTATGTGGTTTTTGGCAAGGCCGAAGGCTGGGATGGATCCGATACGCTATCGAGTCTTGTGGATGGAAGCAGTGCTTTCGGTATCGTTGGTATTGATGGCAACGATCTGAGTGGCTATTCAGTATCCGGAGCAGGGGACCTTGATGCAGATGGCTTTGGTGATTTGATTATTGGAGCACCTTCTGCCAATAGCGGTGCAGGAGAGAGCTACATCATCTTTGGGAAAAAGAGTGGATGGAGTGTCTTACTCTCACTGGATGACTTGAGTGATGGCGTTCGTGTTGATGGTGCCAGTAGTGGAAACAATAGCGGTAGCTGGCTGAGTAGTGCCGGTGATGTCAATGGAGATGGTTATGGTGATTTGTTGATCGGTGCCGCAGGTTCTACCAATAGCTATCTACTGTTAGGACGTTCTAGAAATGACTGGCCTGTATCAATTTCGCTCGCAACATTGGACAGCAGCAGTGTCATACAGTTAGCCGGGACTCATTATGATCAAGTGGTCAGCAGTGTTGGCGACCTAAATGGGGATGGTTATGGTGATTTGGTTGTAGGATCTTCTCAAAGTAGCCCTGCGTGGAATGACGCTGTGGGATCAAGTTATCTGCTATTTGGTAAACCTCGGGGCTGGAGCGACACAGTAGACCTTACAGCACTGTCTGGGAGTGATGGGTTCCGTCTTGATGGGATTAATGATGGTGACGGCAGTGGTGGCTCGGTTAGCAGTGCTGGTGATTTCAATGGGGATGGGTACAGTGATCTGATCATCGGTGCCGCCGATGCAGGCGATGGGACAGGTCAGAGTTATCTGATTTTTGGTGGAAGTTTTGGTTGGCCGCCGGCTATTGGGCTCTCTGCTTTGAATGGGGCCAATGGATTTCGTATTGATGGGGTTACCGCAGGTGATCGTGCTGGAGCTGTAGTCAGTTCAGTTGGAGATGTGAATGGGGATGGCTATGATGACCTGCTGATTGGTGCACCAGGTGTCAGTACCGAAGCGGGTGCTAGCTATCTTCTGTTTGGGCGCTCTGGTACCTGGACTTCACCATTCAGCCTTGCGGATCTAGATGGCAGCAACGGTTTCTATCTGACAGGAGTAAACAGTGGGGACCACAGTGGTTTTGCACTGGGTGGTGCAGGAGATGTGAATGGGGATGGTTACGATGACCTAATCGTGGGTAGTTATGGGGTGAACACTGCAACAGGTGAGAGTGCGCTTATTTTTGGTGGGAGCAGTGGTTGGAGTGTTGCTACCCAAGTTGGGCTATCAACAGGTGATCTGCTGGTAGGCAGCAGTGGAGTGGACCGTATTTTATCGGGCAATGGTAGCGATACTATTACCGGAGGTGGCGGTGCGGATGTGCTCTATGGAGGGCGTGGAAATGACACTGTTACAGTTGCCGACCTCAATTTCTTCCGGGTGAATGGTGGAACGGGTGATGATACATTGAAGTTGGCACTGAGCGTGGACCTTACGGCTACTTCACTCCTTAATAAGATTCACAATATAGAGACCATTGACCTGAGTGGGGGTGGAGACAATACCCTAACTATTGGTGTCAGCGAGCTATTAAGGATTACAGATAGCAATAATCGGTTGACTCTTGAGGGTGATGCTGGTGACGTGATCGATCTACAAGGGGATTGGGTGGCCTATGGGGAGAGTGATGGGTACTACCGTCTGACGGCATCAGGTGTGAAGGCTGACCTCTATATGAGCAATACACTCTCGTTATCAAACAAAGCGCCGGTGGCTAACGGAGCTTCAGTTTCGGTAACAGAAGATCAAATCTACAACGGCACTTTTGATGCTGTGGACATCAATGGAGACGACCTTACCTACAGTGTGGTTTCTGATGCATCGAATGGTAATGTTGTTATTAACGGGGGTGGCTATAGCTATACTCCACAAGATAATTATGATGGGACGGATAGTTTCACCTTTAAGGCAAATGATGGCACTGTTGATTCCAACACAGCAACCATCTCTCTGACGGTTCAGGGGGTGAATGACCCACCCACAATCAGTGCGATCGCCAACCAAAGTGGTAATGAGGATGAGCAGTCAGCTCCTATAGAGTTCACTGTTGGTGATTTAGAGACATCTTTAGGATCACTCACTGTTGTGGCAACTTCATCCAACACCGATCTTGTACGGAGTGAGTCAATTGATATCAATAGTACCGAAGATGCGGCTGTTAGGAGTATGGACTTTGGACCCGTTGCGAACCAGTCAGGCAGCACCACAATTACTGTGTCGGTTTCAGACGGTGAGGCAAGCAGTCGTACCTCTTTCACCTATACGGTAGGTTCAACCAATGATCTACCAACTATTACTCCAATTGCCGATCAAAGTAGTGAAGAAGATAGCTCAACTGTACCCGCCATCTTTGCAGTGGCCGATGCAGAGAGCGCTTCATCCTCTCTGACTGTTTCTGCAATATCATCCAATCTTGCGTTGTTGTCGAATGAGTCGATCATACTTGCCGGTGAAAATGGTGAGCGCACAATTGCTCTTGTGCCTAATGGTAATCAAAATGGCTCCACTACAGTCACTGTAACCGTCACAGATGGAGTTGCTAGCCAAAATACCTCGTTCGTATATACCGTTCTCGCATTGAATGATCGACCCACGATTTCAACTATCAGCAACCAAAATAGTGATGAGGATGTGGCAACTGAAGCGATTGCCTTCACTATTGGAGATGTTGAAAGTGCCGCATCAGGGCTGACAGTAACGGCGAGTTCATCCAATACAGCACTGGTCGATGAGAGCAGCATTAGCTTTGAGGGTACGGGATCAACTCGTACCGTAACCATTACACCCTTGTCTCACCAGTCTGGCACAGCAATAATCACGCTAACTGTCTTAGATGGTTTAGCAAGCAGTAGTACTCAATTTGATCTGGTGGTTGCAGCAGTAGATGATGCGCCAGTTATCACCGGAAGTCCTGAGATTACAGCACTCACTGCCGGAGACAGCTTTAGTTTTACTCCTACCGCATCGGATGTTGATGGAACGACCTTAAGCTATCAGATTACAAATCAACCCTCATGGGCTACTTTCGACACCACTACAGGTGCGCTCTCAGGTACCCCAAAAGAGAGTGATTATGGCAGTTACAACAATATTACACTCACTGTGGTGAGTGGGAATAAGAGTACAGCACTGACACCTTTCTCTCTTGCTGTAGAGGACCAGAAAGTACCGGTGGTGGAAAACACATTGGCAGCTGGCGCCTATAATGAGTCGCAGACAATAGCCCTAAGCTGTAGTGATAGTGGATCAGGTTGTGATGCGATCTACTATACCTTGGATGGTAGCGATCCCATGGTCAGCACTCAGAGGCATCTGTACACGACGGAGATATCATTGGCAGCAGTCAGTGCTGTAACGGTATTGAAGTCTTATGCAGAAGATATTGCTGGAAACAGTTCAGAGGTAGAGGAGCGGCGCTACGAGATCGATCTGCTGCCACCGGATGTGGCAGTTACCAGTGTTGAGGATGGCGCGAGCGTGGCCTGGATTACTTTGAGTGAACTGATCGGTATGGCAACAGATGCCAATAGTGGGCTTGAAAGTGTCGAGGTTAGTGTCTCCACGGGAGGGCAGTACCTAAAGACCTACATTAGTGGTATTCAGGAGATGCAGAGTGATCTCTTCTGGAATCCAGTAGAAGACTATGATGTGAAGCGTGGAATCTCTAACGCTGTAGATTGGGATCAGTGGTATCTGCCGCTTAATAACTCCAGAATTACCCCAGACGAACTCTACACCATATCCGTTCGAGCAATGGACCGTGCTGGAAACCAGTCAGACCGAAACTACATTATCTATATCGAGCAGCTTAATGGCGGTGTACAACTCAATACTGCTATCAATCAGACGCTGTCTAGCCAATCAGTTCGTCAAAATAACACGCTGGATGTGAGTGGACAGATTAGCCTGCTAGGGCAAGCAGATATCAGCCTCAAGGATAAACAGGTCAAGCTGATCGTAACACCACCAGTTGGAACAGGTAGCGCCACTGAATTGACCACCACCACAACGGATGAGCTGGGACACTTCACCTTCCCTAGTCTAGACCTCTTCTCTCATAAAGGTAATTATACTCTTACTACCCGCTTTGAGGACTCAGGTATCCTGGTGGGTAGTAGTGCCACCAACTCTGTACTGGTAGGAGCCTCTGCAGGTTACGCTATCTTGGTGCATGGTAAGTTTCAGCCTACCAGTGGTGAGCCAGAAGGGCTCGCTTCGCATAAAAAGAGTACCAACCGAGTTTATCAGGAGCTGATTGAACGTGGTTTTGCGCCGGAAAACATCAAATATTTTCAGTTTGATACCGATAGCGAAGGGTATGCTAACCTGCCGGGTGTAAATGTTGATGAGCCAACAAAATCCAAGGTGCAGGGGGCCATCGAAACCTGGGCTCGCCAAAAGATTAAAGATGTACCTGCGCCGCTCTACATCGTGATGGTTGACCATGGAGAGCCTGATGCCTTCTATATTGGGCAACAGAGCACGGTAGGGACCATCACACCCAGCGATCTCAATGGTTGGCTCAACAACCTTGAGGCAGGGCTAGAGCAAGACAGCAGTGTTGCACTGGAAGAGGATCGTGTTGTTATTCTCGGCGCCTGCTACTCTGGCAGTTTTATTGATGATCTCTCAAAAGAGGGACGTACCATCATTACTAGTGCAGCTGCTGATGAGCGCTCTTATAAAGGTGCAAAAGAACCGGATGGTATTCGTGTTGGGGAATTCTTTATTGCAGAGCTCTTTAATGAGCTGGGTCATGGCTACTCGCTGCAAAAATCGTTTACCCTTGCTACCAACCATACCGAGAACAAATTCCATCAGAGAGGTCGCTCTGCCAATAGTATCAATCAATACTTTGATAGTGCCAAACAACACCCTCTGCTGGATGATGATGGAGATGGCGTAGGTAGTAACAGCCTTACCGCAACAGGAGATGGACTGCATGCAGAGTCTATCTTCCTTGGTGTCGGTAAGACCTTTGATACCAACTCTGCTGAAAACCCTGCTGAGTTTGTCGAGTCTACGCCTACACAAACTTTGAGTATTAGCGCCAATGCGCACCTGCTGCTCTGGGCTAAAGACAATGTAGGTGGGGATGCCCCCAGGGCATGGTTGGAGATTATGACCCCGGAGACCTCACTTGATGACAGTAGCAGTGATAGCTTCTTCCAGATTGAGGTAGACCTCCCTGAAGGGGGGATGCAGTACAACGCTATAAACCAGCGTTGGGAACTTAATACCCTCGATATTGCTAATTTCAACGGTTTCATCACTTCAGGCACTTATGAGATCTACTACTACATCCAGGACAAAGACACCGGAGAGATCACCTCCCCCTGGAGTAGTACTCTCTACAAAGAAAAGAGAGGCAATACCCCACCCAACAGCTTCAATCTGCTGGCTCCTGCAACAGATAGCGAAGTAGAGAAGTTACTGGTGCTTGATTGGGAGAGCACCACAGACCTGGAGGGTGACCCGATTAGCTACACCCTAACCATTGCCTCAGACATCAATTTCAGCAACGTCCTGCTCAACAGAGAAGGGATATCCACCTCTACCAGTTGGATTGATAGTACCGTTTCGTTACAGGATCAGACCGACTACTACTGGAAAATTACTGCAACGGACCTTTATGGTTCCATTACAGTGAGCACGACCTACCACTTCACCACCAATTTCACTAACAGCATCCCAGGGATTGTGCAGGGGATCGTCTTTAGCAATAGTGATAGCAGCCGATTGGGTGGAGCCACTCTGCAGCTAAGTAATGGACAGATTATAACTACAGAAATCGACGGCAGCTTCCTCGCCTCACTGTTACCAGGTAACTACAGTGCAGCGTTGAAAATCAGCGAGAACCCAGTGGATAACCCTGAGGTAGCCAGTCTTCAAGTGACAGCCAATACTCTGAGTAGGTATCTGGTTGGTGTAGTGACGGACGCAAATGCTGTGCCACAGATCAATGGCGCTCCAATCACAACGATACAGGAGGGACAAACCTATCATTTTACTGTAACTGCTACAGATGCTGATAGTGATCCACTGACCTTCAGTGTTCTAAATCTCCCCAGCTGGCTCACCCTGAGTGCCACAACGGGAACGCTCACGGGTACCCCTGCCAGTACGGATGTTAGAGTCTACAACGATATTGAAATCAGTGTCAGTGACGGTAAAGAGAGC
>JABHIC010000383.1 GCA_018671205.1 Gammaproteobacteria bacterium | reverse complement strand
TGAATAGTCGTGCTACGTAGTCAGGCCACCAGCCACCATGTCGAAGATATTTCCCACAGAAAGAGGAGAGTCGAGGAATCTTATAAGTATCAACCTCACCCGATTCCAATACTTTTTGTATCTCTGTCGCCAACTCTGGCGTAACGAACTCATCGGCATCAAGGGAGAGTACCCAATCACTGGTTGCATATCCTAATGCCCGGTTTTTTTGCAGACCATATCCAGGCCAGTCGGTTTGGTAGACCTCGTTGGTATATTTTCTGCAAATTTCAGTGGTATTGTCGGTGCTGCCTGAATCAACTACAATGATTTCACTGGCCCATGCTACCGATTGCAGACATGACTCGATTTTAGAGGATTCATTAAGGGTAATGATGATGACACTAATGGATGGCATGGGTTGATTTAGGGTTTCTGGTTAGCGATTGAATGGTTGCACAGCTCTCCTCCCCCTGGCAGGGGGGGCAGAGTCAATGAGGCGGTTGTAGGCGAGCAGGGTTTTTTCCAGCATTTGATCCCATGTGATGGAATGGGATTTCGCAAAACCTCGTTGAGCCATTCTATTACGATCCTTGGGATGGTTAAATAGAAAGCCGCTTGTTGGCTCCAGAGGTGAAACCGGGTTTCACTCACACCTTGGCCTCAATATAGTGCTTCTTGCTGATGTCCCAGCCCAGCTTCTCATCCAGCCAGAAACGAATGCGATGTTTTCGGTCTTTCAGGGTGATCTTGTAGTTCGGGTCTTGGGTGAATTCAGTCTCGGCCTCATGGCGGAGCCACTCCGCTACAATGGCGGGGTGAGTTCCGCTGAACGGGCGCAGTTCGCCCAGGTCAATATTGCCATAGGTGGAAAATGAGGCGGGGTTCTCGTCCCCCCAATATCGGCTCACCTGTCTGATTTTCTGCTCATTGCGTGCCGTTTTACGCACATGTCCATAGTGGTAGGTGGGGCAACCGGCATGGGCCGCTCTGGGGTAGCGCCCCTTTTTGTTCTGATCCATCACCACAAAGAAGAGGCCATCCGGAGAGTAGTTACGGAGGGTATTTCGAATGATTCGGGGGGCACGTTTGTAGCCGGCAATGCCGATCTGATCCGGTTTTCCGTAGAAGTGGTAGTAGTCGAAGTAGAGTGCCTCGACTTCGGGGTTGTCCAGGTGATGTGCCATTTGGTTCTGGACTGTCTGCAGGTCCCTCTCATGAAGCACCTTATCGCCCTCCAGATAGAATGCCCAGTCACCGCTGCAGTTGAACTGGGCGATCATTTTCTGCTGGGCATAGACAAAGCCACGATCCTGCATGCGTTCATTCCATTCGGTCTCAAGGATACGAATTTTGCTGCTCTCTATTGCACGGATACGTGCCAGGGTCTGATCCTCGCTACGCCCCACCGCAATGATAAATTCATCGACGATGGGCAGAACCGACTGGATGCTCTCAATGAAGGGGTATCCCAGCATCTCACCGTTGCGGATAAAGGTAAAAGCACTGACTTTCATAGTGGATTAGTGGTTTTGTGTGTGGAGTCGATGAGGCGGTTGTAGGCGATCAGGCTCTTTTCCAGCGTTTGATCCCAGGTAATGGATTGGGCTTTCTCAAAGCCCCGTTGAGCCATTCTATTACGATCCTCGGAATGGTTGAATAGAAAGTTGATCTTTTCCGCAATTTCACTGGGGTTTCGCGGATCCTCTAATAAAATAGCCTCTTGCCGGGTTAGGTGTTCACTAAAGCCACAATAGTGTTGGTTGCTGACGATGACCGGCAGCCGATGTGCCATCGCCTCCAGAACCACCATGCCATAGGTATCCATCCGGGTGGGGTGGATCAGTGCATCCACATTGGCGTAGAGGGGCTCCATCTCTTTTATCACCCCCAGAAAGTGAATGTTGGGCTGGACGGTGTCGGGTATCTGTAACGCCTCCTGCTTTCCATTGCCGGCCACAAGCAGATGAATCTGGGGGGTGTTGAGCTGTTCAAGGGCCCGGATCAGTGTGGGTAGCCCCTTCTTGCGGAAATCATTGGCAACGAATAGCAGCACAAAAGCCTGTGCGGGGAGGTTCTGTTCCGAGCGCCAGATGGGGTCTATCTCTTCTACCGGATGGGGGTTGATACCGGGGTAGGCAATGGTGATCGAGGCGGAATTTTGCGGGTAGTTTCTGACAATGTTGCGGCTGAGAAATTCTGAGACCGCAATCAGCTGTTT
The DNA here is from genome assembly GCA_018671205.1 of Gammaproteobacteria bacterium. GTDB lineage: Bacteria > Pseudomonadota > Gammaproteobacteria > Thiopontia. The sequence continues at coordinate 5,339 of JABHIC010000383.1, read as the reverse complement.
TCCTTTTCGGGGAGAGAGCTGCCTCTGCTCCAGCCAGAGGTAGGCAATTTTTCTGGGGCTGAGCAGGGTATTTAACCAGCGTAACCCTCTGCGCCACCCCCGGCTTTCCGTCCAACGTGTTTTAAAGCAGGGAACATGGAGGGTGTAGAGGTCGGCATGGGTCACCAGGTCGTGTGAGTGAACCAGATCGAATTTTCCCTGGGTTGCTCTGCGGGTCAGCCAGGAGAAGAGCAGCTGGTTGATATAGCGGGGGCGCTGTAACCACTGTGGAATCGTGTGAAAAGTGATGTTGGGGGATTGCACCTCGATGGTCTGCGCAAAAACATGTACCTTGTATCGTCTTGCCAGCCGTTGGGTCAGCTCGACTGCGTAGCGTTCGGCACCTCCCCCGTAAGGGTTGTAGTGGCGAATCAGAATCGCGACGCTACTATCAGCCATGGTTGTCCTCGTACTGGCTGAGAATCTTCATCACAAAGAGGTGGGGAAGGGTGTGGTGGGTGATCGGTATCCGGGGGAGTAGAAGGGGGTGGTCCAGAGGGGTCGCCCGTCCACGCCGGGTGGTGGTTGCGGTGAGGTAGCCCGCACTCTCAACCTGGCTCTGAATGGTCTCGTTATGTTCCCCCCAGGGGTAGCAGAAGTGATCTACGGCCGTGTCGAACTGCTGCTCCAGATCAGGGCGGGAGAGGCTGATCTCCTCATTGGACTGCGCATGGCTACAGCTGGTGAGGCGGAGATGGTTGCGGGTGTGAGAGCCAATCTCCATTCCTCCGTTGATCCATACCCGAACCTCCTCTTCACTCATGAGTGGGTTTTCGGGGATCCCCTTATCCAGATCCCAGTGGTTGACCCCACCCAGCTGCTGACTGATGAGGTAGCAGGTGGCACTAAAACCCCATCTATTCAGGACCGGGAGGGCATGGGTGAGATTGTTTCTATACCCATCATCAAAGGTGATGCCGACCACCTTTCCCTGTTTTTCTCCACTCAGATAGGGGTGCAGTGCACTCATGCCAAGGCCCCGGTATCCCATCCAGCTAAGCAGCCGCATCTGCCATGCAAACCGTTTTGGCGGGACATGCAGGCTACGCATTACGGTCCCTCTGGGCATCTCGGCAATGCTGTGGTACATCAGTATCGGGATCGGTTTTTGTCTCATCGCCGCATCATAACAGATAGAGATCTGGTAGAGTTTAGCGTCAACCATGAGCCGTAAAATCTACTCTCTGCTGTTCTATCTTCTGCTTCCCGCGCTACTGTTACGGCTGCTCTGGCGTGGGTTGCGAGCCCCCGACTATCGGCAGCGCTGGGGGGAGCGATTTGGATACTACTCAACTTCTGGGAGGGCAGTTACCCTCTGGATTCATTGTGTCTCTGTGGGCGAGTTTGTGGCGGCAATCCCGTTGATTCGGAGCTGCCTTACGGAGGGTGAGGTGTTGGTGACCACCATGACCCCAACCGGGTCGGCCCGGGTTCGGGCAGAGTTTGGTGACCAGCTCCAGCATGTCTATCTGCCGTATGATCTTCCGGCTGCGGTGAGCCGCTTTCTGCGCCAGTTCAGCCCATCGATGGGGGTGGTGATGGAGACGGAGCTCTGGCCCAACCTGTTTCATGGCTGCCGTAGCGCGGAGATTCCCCTGCTGCTGGCCAATGTGCGTCTCTCGCAGCGCTCCTATGAGGGGTATCAGCGCTGGGTTCCTGGTTTGGTGAGTGAGGCGTTGTGCGCGGTTACCTGGGCGGCACTACAGAGCGAGGCGGATGCCCAGCGCTTGGCTGCACTGGGAATGGCGGAGGATAAGATCAGTGTAACCGGTAGTATCAAGTTTGATCTGACCCTTCCCGCTGAGGTTGGGGTGCAGGGGGTAGCGCTGCGTGAGACGCTGGGGGTTGAGCGCCCCATCTGGATTGCGGCGAGTACCCGGGAGGGGGAGGAGGAGGCGGTTCTGATGGCGCATCGAGCGCTGTTGCGGCAGCTTCCTGATGCCTTGCTGGTTCTGGTGCCGCGTCATCCAGAGCGCTTTAACCGTGTTGCCAGACAGGTTGAGGCCGCACCATTCCACCTCTCTCGAAGAGCCCTTGGTGAGCCATGCGAAGCGGGGACGGAGGTCTATCTGGCGGATACAATGGGGGAGATGATGCTGCTCTACTCTGCGGTGGATATTGCCTATGTGGGGGGGAGTCTGGTTCCCACTGGTGCCCATAATATGCTGGAGCCCGCCGCACTGGGCAAGCCGGTGCTGTTTGGGCCACACCGTTTCAATTTTGCCGAGATCAGCCAGCTGCTGATCAACCAGGGGGCTGCGCTGGAGGTGGCGGACGCCGCCATGTTGACAGAGACCCTGCGGACGCTTTTCCTCCACCGGGAGCGACAGCAGCAGATGGGGCAGCAGGGGTTGCGTGTGGTCGCGCAGAACCGGGGGGCGCTGGATAAGTTACTGGCTGGAATCAGAGCGCAGCAACGGAAAAAGAGTGCAGGAGTGGGTTAAAAGGTAAAAGAGGGGGTGGGTGGGGCGACCAGATTGGCTACATCGGTCTCAAACAGGGGTTCAGTGACCCAGCTCTCCTCATTGTGGCGACTGAGCAGGGTTGCGGTCTTGACCCCGCCATGGTTGACTATGGCGAAAAGTCGTCCCCCCACATTGACTCGCTGTTTCAGCTTCTCCGGGATCTCTCTAACCGCTCCGGTCAGTACCACAACATCGTAGCCACTATTGGGGTTCCACTGTTCAGAGAGCGCATCTCCCTGTTGCAGAATAAAGTTTCCAATCCCAAAGCTGGTCAGGCGCTGTTTGGCCTGCTCCATCAGACTCTGGTGGAGCTCCACGCTACGAACTGAGGCACCCAGTTTGCAGAGCAGGGCAGTGACATACCCACTGCCAGTGCCAATCTCCAGTGCGGTCTCGTTTTTCATTAGATCCAGTGACTGTAGCATACGCCCCTCTAGGCGGGGCTCCATCATCTTTTGCCCCTCGCCAATAGGGAGAGGAAGATCCATGTAGGCAAGATTTTGTTGAGACTCAGCCACAAACTTGTGACGGGGAATCTCCTCCATCGCATTAAGTACTCGTGGAGAGATGACATCCCAGGGCCGAACCTGCTGCTCTACCATATTGAAACGTGCCTGATCCAGATTCATTACATTCTCCAAAGTGCTGACCACATATCCCGCTATGATATAGTGTAACGATTAGAACTGCCAGACGCCTGCCTGAGAATAGATATCCGCATTCTGGGTACCTCTGAAAGGTTCATGGAAATCAAGGAAGAGTCGATGAGTGCCAGACAAGAAGATGTGCATGCCCGTATCCACCGGGCGGGAGCGGTAGTAGTAGAGCCTTTTGAGCAGTCAACCAAAATCTATGTTGAGGGCAGTCGCCCCGACATTCAGGTGCCGATGCGGGAGATTCTGCTCTCCACCGAGGAGAAGGTTCATGTCTATGACACCTCCGGCCCCTTCTCTGATCCAGCGGTTCAGGTTGACCTGCGACAGGGGCTTGAGCCACTCCGTACCCCGTGGATTGAGGATCGTGGCGATACCGAGATACTGGGTGACCTCACCTCCAGCTATGGACAGCAGCGTGCGGGGGACCCTGAGTTGGCCTCACTCCGCTTCCATCAGGAGAGAAAGCCGCGCCGTGCCCGAAGTGGTCAAAATGTGAGCCAGATGCACTACGCCCGGCAGGGGATCATCACCCCGGAGATGGAGTATGTGGCCATCCGTGAGAATCAGAATCTGGCGGCGGTAGAGCGTCAGTCATTGTTGCAGCAACACTCCGGTGAATCTTTTGGTGCAGCGATTCCGAAGCTGATCACCCCCGAGTTTGTGCGCGATGAGGTGGCGCGTGGGCGGGCGATTATCCCCGCCAACATCAACCACCCCGAGCTGGAGCCGATGATTATCGGGCGTAACTTTCTGACAAAAATTAATGCCAATATTGGCAACTCCGCACTCGGCTCCTCGATTGAGGAGGAGGTGGAGAAGATGGCTTGGTCAATCCGCTGGGGAGGAGATACGGTGATGGATCTCTCCACCGGAAAGAATATTCACGAGACCCGTGAGTGGATTGTGCGTAACTCACCCGTGCCGATTGGTACGGTGCCAATCTATCAGGCGCTGGAGAAGGTTGATGGTGTTGCTGAGGATCTCAATTGGGCGGTGATGCGTGACACCCTGATCGAGCAGGCGGAGCAGGGGGTGGACTATTTTACGATCCATGCCGGTCTGCTGCTGCGGCACGTCCCTATGACCGCCAAGCGGATGACCGGAATTGTCTCCCGGGGTGGGTCGATCATGGCCAAGTGGTGTCTCTCCCATCATCAGGAGAGTTTCCTCTATACCCATTTTGAGGAGATCTGTGAGATTATGAAGGCCTATGATGTCTCCTTCTCTCTCGGGGATGGGTTGCGTCCCGGTTCACTTGCGGATGCCAATGATGAGGCACAGTTCGGCGAGTTGGAGGTGCTGGGCGAGCTGACCAAGGTGGCGTGGAAGCATGATGTGCAGACTATCATCGAGGGGCCGGGTCATGTGCCCATGCAGATGATCAAAGAGAACATGGACAAGCAGCTCAAGGAGTGTGGTGAGGCCCCCTTCTACACCCTGGGGCCGCTGGTGACCGATATTGCCCCAGGCTATGATCACCTTACCTCTGCGATTGGTGCCGCCATGATCGGCTGGTATGGGACCGCAATGCTCTGCTATGTCACCCCCAAAGAGCATCTGGGGCTGCCCGATAAAGAGGATGTGCGTGAAGGGATTGTTACTTACAAGGTGGCTGCTCATGCGGCAGACCTGGCCAAAGGGCACCCCGGCGCACAGGTGCGTGACAATGCAATGAGTCAGGCCCGTTTTGAGTTTCGCTGGAAAGATCAGTTTGCGCTGGCACTCGACCCCGAACGGGCGGTGGAGTACCACGATGCCACGTTACCCAAGGAGTCTGCCAAGGTGGCACACTTCTGTTCGATGTGTGGCCCCAAGTTCTGCTCGATGAAAATTAGCCAAGAGGTGCGCGATTATGCCGCTCAGCATGGGGAGAGCGTGAATGAGGCGCAACAGCAGGGGATGGATGAGAAATCCGAGGAGTTTAGTGAGGGTGGCGGCGAGATCTATCGTTAGGGCACCTCTAAAAATGCACTTTTTCAGTGATTGCTGCGTCAGCTCCGTACTCGAGTCCTCATGTACTCGCATGTACACTGCGGCTCTCCGTGCGGTGCTTTCTTGTACTCACAGAAAAATTACTATTTTTAGAGGTGCCCGTTAGGATGAAATTATTAATCAGAAATCTTGCTCGCAGTACTACCGAGAAAGAGCTAAAAGAGCTCTTTGAGGGATATGGTACCGT
>JABHIC010000382.1 GCA_018671205.1 Gammaproteobacteria bacterium | reverse complement strand
GTGATGACCAGTTTTACGACCGCAGCCGGTCTCTTCTCTTTCTCCACGGCAGAGTTGGGCGCAGTCGCGGAGTTGGGGGCCTTTGGTGGGGGCGGGGTACTTTTTGCGATGCTCTACTCTCTGCTGCTGTTGCCCATTTTATTGGCAATCTTGCCGATTAGGCAGCGCAGAGGCTCTACTCAGGAGGTAGCAGGCACAGGGGGAGGGGATGGAGGCAACCATTTAATGGATCGTCTACTGAATCGGGCAGTATCCATCGCTACCAACCATGCAAGTACCGTTGTCTTTGTCTCTCTTCTCCTCTTTGTGGTAGCCATCGGAGGCATTACTCAGCTCGATTTCAGGCATGATGTGATGAAGTGGCTTCCGGCTGAAAAGCCGATTCGACTGGCCACAGAGCACCTGGACCGTGACCTTGACGGCTCTATCTCGGTAGAAATTTTGGTTGATAGTGGGGTAGACGAGGGGCTTTATGATCCACAGCTGATCGCTGATCTTGCCGGCCTGCAGGATGGATTGGTTCGCTTCGGCGAGGGGGAGAGTGAGCTGAAGGCAGGTAAGCGGATCTCTGTGGTCGATGTGTTGAGAGAGACCCATCAGGCACTCAATGAGAACCGGGAGGCGTTTTACACCGTACCGACCGAACGTAAGTTGATTGCACAAGAGCTACTGTTATTTGAAAACAGTGGCTCGGATGATCTGGAGAACATGGTTGACTCAACGCTGAGAACGGCACGTCTTACTCTCCGGCTTCCCTGGCGGGATGCCGGAACCTATACGGAAATTGTGGATGAGGTACAGACGCGGGTAAGAGAGGCATTTGCGGATAATGTGAAGACTGAGGTCACTGGACTGATGATGATTTTTGCCCGGACCCTGGATGCGATGATGAGTAGTATGATACAGAGTTACACCATTGCCGCCTTTGTTATTACCGGGATGATGATTGTTCTGGTGGGACATATTCGCCTTGGCTTGATCAGTATGATCCCCAATCTGCTGCCGATTACCCTTGTCTTGGGGCTGATGGGGATTGTTGGTCTTCCTCTGGATGCATTTACCATGCTGATCGGCAGTATCGCCCTGGGATTAGCGGTTGATGATACGGTTCACTTTATGCATAACTTTCAGCGATACTATCGGCAGAGCGGGGATACCGTGGTTGCGATATCAGACACTCTCCATACCGCGGGGCGGGCAATGGTGGTTACCACGATCGTATTGAGTCTCGGGTTCCTGATTTTCATGCGCTCAGATATGAATAATCTGATCAATTTTGGTGGCCTGACCGGGCTGGCTATTATTCTGGCACTGCTGGCCGACCTCTTGCTGGCTCCAGCACTGATGACGCTCATCTTTGGAAAAAAATGAGCCTAAACAGTAAAAAATGAGCCTAGACAGTATTGAGCCCATAGAGTTGCCAACTCTGCATCCCTCCGCGGAAGTAGAAGAGCTTCTCAGCCGGGTATCCCTCATCGAGTAAACCGCGGATTGCGGTTGGCGACTGTCCACACCACCACCCATTACACCAGAGTATCAGCTTCTTGGCATTGGAAAAGTCCCATCCACTCTCTTGCGGCTTCGGGGTTACCCCAAATTGTTCGAAGGCCTCTTCCATATGGAAGCCCCCCCCCTCTGTAGAGCGTCTGAGATGGGTGTAAGGGATGTTGATAGACCCTGGAATGGTGCCACGCTCGCTCCAGTCGCTGGTTCGAGCATCAATAATCAGACCCTCCTCAAAGGTGAGTTCATCGCGCATGAATTTGACGACCTCCAGAATTCCCACGGTCTCCACACCGGGAGCGACAGTGAGTGGTTGAACACAAAATGGGGGGCAGTTTCGTCCAGTCAATGTCCAGGCGGGAGCGGCCCTGGCATTGGGGGCCTGGTTTCTCTTAATCTCAACCTCTATACCGTTATGCTCAACCATTACTGACTCAATGGAGCGGGATATATTGATCTCAGCAGCCTGGCTGAGCGAGGTGGCTGCGGCAAGGAGCAGGGCGGCAGTAAGGTGACGAATCATGTTTTGATGGATCTCAATTGGGGGTTAGAACACTACTTTCAGTAGTATGCCAGAGAAGAGCCTTTTCGTGAATAGATCAATGAATAGCTGTTTTGGGTTTGGTAGAATAGGCTCAAATCAGGTTGGTGTCGAGCAACAGGAGAAAGTAGTGAGATGAACTGGATTGACCGAATTCCACTGGGGCACCTTGTGCTCATTGCGATTATGCTGGCCATCATGCCCGCTATTATTCCCCCTCATCCAGAGCCTCATCTGGTAGAAAAAGTACGGATGTTGTTGGAGGGAAGTTTGAGTAAACCGATCGATATTTTTGATCTGTTTCTGCATGGATTGCCGATCACTCTACTCACTATACGACTGCTACGGATAGCATTAGGGTACAGCGCACCATCCTCAACGGGGAGTGAGTAGGTGCCCTCTAGCGTTTTCTCCGTTTCTCTTCATACATGGATTGGTCGGCCTGTTTCATTAAGGTTTCCAACGTCTCTGTGCCGGAGAGCGCTAGGGTATAGCCGATACTGCAGTGGATCAGGTAGTTTTTGTCCTCAAAAATAAAGGAGCTCTCCAGCGACATCCTCAGTCGCTGAATCAGGATAGTGACCCCATCTTCCGTCAGCCCCTCGGCCAGGATGCAGAACTCATCTCCCCCCAAGCGGATTACCACATCCGATTGACGAACCTCTTGAACCAGCCGTTTTGCGGTTTCGATTAGAAAAGCATCCCCCACATGGTGCCCCTCGGTATCATTGACCTCCTTGAACTTGTCGAGATCAAGCAGCAGTATTCCCAGCATCTTTGGGCTTCTATTGACCCGGATTTGTGCCTCCTTGAAACGCTCCTCCAGAACCAGGCGGTTACAGACCCCGGTCAGGGCATCCGTTCTGGCGAGCTGGTTGAGTTTTTTCTCCTCCTCATCCATCTCCGCCACCTGGTTGCGCAGATCACTGACCTGGTTTTCTAACTGCTCACGGTAGAACTGTAGCTCATTGAACTGGTTCCACTGGTCTACCAACATCTGGGTGAGCTGGAGTAGCTCTTTTTTATCAACCGGTTTGTTGAGAAAGTGGAAGTCGACGCCAATCCGGCTGCGAATCGCGGTCATGCTATAGTCACTGTAGGCGGTGATAAGGATGATCCGTACCGTCTGATCTACTGAGCGGATCATCTCGGCGGTTTTAAGCCCGTCCCAGCCCGGAGGGATACGCATATCGAGATAGACCACACTATAGGGGCGACCCTCCCTGGATGCCTCTGTGAGCATCTGAAAGCCCTTCTCTCCACTATTGATCGTGCTGAGTTCAAAAAGGGAGGAGAGAGGGGGGGGGGGCTCTGTTTTACACTCTGTCTGAGGGGTACCTAAGAGCTTGTCCAGCGTATTGGCGATGGTTGTTTCAGCAGTACCCATCGAAAAAATAGCCTGATAGGCACTCAATACATCGGCATCGTCATCGATTGCCAGAATGCGTGTGGGAGATGTGGGCTGAAAGGAGCGCTTCATTATTATAAGATAAATAAGTATGAATACCGATAGTATCAGTTTATTCTGTAATGCGACAATGTTTTTATAACCTTGAATTGTTAAGATTTCTGATTCTGTAAAAGCGCTAACGACCCTTTATAGCCTTTCATCATATTGTCATAAACATTAGCAGTAACACTCGTTATAATGCGAAACGGATTTATTAGGGAGCCTCTGGTTAAGTTCGCACAGTTTGCACAGACTTAAATAGAGGCTCCTGATGTGGATAACTGTTATAGAGAGGAGAGTGTCTGTTATGTCGATGAACACCATTACCGGGCTTTTTGGTGGAGCCTCCCCGTTTACCGCACTGCAGCAGCATATGCAGAGTGTACTTCTCTGTGTACGGGAAATGCCTCCCTTCATTGATGCGGTGATTGCTGAGGATCAGGCTCGGATTGAGACGCTGAAGGAGCTGATTTTTTCTGCTGAGAATGAAGCCGATGCGGTCAAGAATGGGTTGCGTGGGCACCTTCCCAAAAGTCTCTTTATGCCGGTAGATCGTCGTGATCTGCTGGAGGTATTGACTACGCAGGATTCGATCGCCGATGTTGCACAGGATATTGCCGGGCTTTTTATCGAACGCCCCATGAGTGTGCCTGAGCCGATGCAGCCGCTGTTACGGACATTGACCCAGCGCTGTGTGGATACCTGTGAGCACTATGGACGAATCATTGATGAGCTGGACGAGCTGGTCGAGATGGGTTTTCGTGGGCGTGAAGCGGATCGGGTGGAACAGATGCTGTCTGAGCTTAACCAGATTGAGGATGAGACAGATGATCAGGGGATTGCGCTGACCCAGATCCTGCACAGAAATGAGGAGGGGATCAATCCAGTCTCCGTGATTCTTTGGCGGCAGGTGATTGAGTGGATTGGAGATCTTGCCGACAATGCAGAGAAGTCAGGAGATCGACTCCGCCTGTTGATTGCACGTTAAAAAACAGGGCAGCAAGCACGCGAAGAAGTTCAAGATAAATATAGAGGAGAGTTATTATGGAAAGTATTGCACT
>JABHIC010000381.1 GCA_018671205.1 Gammaproteobacteria bacterium | reverse complement strand
CCATGAGTACCAATCCAAACAGCTCTTTGAGCGTGCCGGTATCCCCATTCCAAAGGGCATCACTGTTGAGCAGCTGAGTGAAGTAGCCTATGCCGCCAGTGAGATCGATAGTGATGGCTGGGTCGCCAAGGCCCAGGTTCATGCCGGTGGACGTGGTAAGGCGGGGGGAGTCAAGATCGCCCATAATGGGGATGACCTCGATATCGCTGTTGAGGGGATGCTGGGCTCTACCCTCACCACCCACCAGACTCACGGTCGTGGGCTGCCAATTCACAAGGTGCTGATCGAGCAGACCCTCAATATCCAGCGTGAACTCTATCTTGGGGCACTGGTGGATCGTGACCGGGAGCAGATTGTCTATATGGCCTCTGCCGCGGGTGGTATGGATATTGAGCAGGTGGCAGCGGAGACCCCGGAGAAGATACTAACCGTCCACGCCCACCCGGCAGCGGGGCTTCAGCCCTACCAGTGTCGTCAACTCGCCTTTGGCTTGGGGCTGGAGGGAAAGCAGGTCGGTATGCTAACCAGAATTATCACTGGTCTGCACAGCCTCTTCACCCACAACGACTTCAGTCTGGTTGAGATCAACCCTCTGATCGTCACCAACGGAGGAGAGCTATTGGCGCTGGATGCAAAAATTAACATTGATGACAACGCCCTCTACCGCCGTCCCAAACTTCAGGCGATGCACGACCCCTCACAGGAGGATGCTGCCGAGCTGGAGGCGAGTCAACATGAACTCAACTACATCACGCTGGACGGTAACATTGGCTGTATGGTCAATGGTGCCGGACTGGCGATGGCGACGATGGACCTGATTAAACTCCACGGTGGTGATCCGGCCAATTTCCTGGATGTCGGGGGGGGAACTACCGCTGAGCGGGTAGCCGAGGCCTTTAAGCTGATTCTGAGCGATAGCAAGGTAAAGGCGATTCTGGTCAATATCTTTGGTGGTATCGTCCGTTGTGATCTGATCGCAGAGGGGATTATGAGTGCGGTTAAGGAGGTGGGGGTGGAGATTCCGGTGATCGTTCGGCTGGAGGGAACCAATGCGGCTCAGGGGATGGAGATGCTGAAGAGCAGCGGCCTCAATATTGATGTCGAAGCAACCCTGACCGATGCCGCAATAAAAGCGGTTGCCTCAGCTCAACCCACACCATAACCGCAGGAGATCAAACCATGAGTGTACTTATCAACCAAGAGACCCGTGTCATTGTTCAGGGCTTTACCGGTAAACAGGGCACCTTCCACGCGGAGCAGGCTATCGCCTACGGCACCCAGATTGTCGGTGGTGTAACTCCGGGCAAGGGGGGGCAGAGCCATCTGGATCGTCCCGTCTTCAATACCGTAGCCGATGCGGTGGAGGCAACCGGTGCAGACGCAACGATGATCTATGTCCCCGCTGCCTTTGCGGCCGATGCAATTTTTGAGGCCGCCTCAGGGGGGATCAAGACCATCGTATGTATTACTGAGGGGATTCCGGTTCAGGATATGATCAAGGTAAAGGCATTTCTCAGCGAGTACCCGGACACCTATCTGATTGGCCCCAACTGTCCCGGCATCATCACCCCCGGAGCCTGTAAGATCGGCATTATGCCCGGCAACATTCATCAACAGGGGGCAATTGGTATTGTCTCCCGCTCCGGTACCCTTACCTATGAAGCGGTCTTCCAGACTACCAATGAGGGGCTGGGTCAGAGTACCTGTATTGGCATTGGCGGTGATCCGATCCACGGGATGAACTTTATCGACTGCCTGAAGCTGTTTCAGCAAGATGAGCAGACCCAGGGGATCATTCTGGTCGGTGAGATCGGTGGCAGCAAGGAGGAGGAGGCCGCGGCCTACATCCAGCAGCATGTTACCAAGCCTGTGGTCGCCTACATTGCCGGGGTCACCGCCCCTCCGGGCCGCCGCATGGGCCATGCTGGTGCAATTATCTCCGGTGGTAAAGGGACCGCCGAGGATAAGATTGCGGCACTGGAGGCAGCGGGGGTCACGGTCTCACGCTCTCCTGCCGAGATTGGTAAACATATGGCTGAGCTGCTAAAGGGGTGAACCTTTTCTCCATCTTCAGCCATAGTTTTGCCCACGGTGTCCACCCGGCACACCATAAGGGGCAGACCGAGGATCTTGCGATCCAGCGGGTCCCCTTCGGTAGCCGTTATGTGATGCCGTTAGGACAACATATCGGTGCCCCGGCCATTGCTGTCGTCAGCAAGGGGCAGGCGGTACGACGCGGCCAGTTGATTGCCAAACCGGGGGGCTTTATCTCCACCGCCCTCCACAGCCCAGTCACCGGATCGGTCACAGAGATTAGCCCCCAACGGACACAGAATGGCTCCTTCCAGCCAGCCATTGTGATTGAGGCCGACCCCTTCTCTACCCAGCGGCTAGAGACCCACCCCCCCTCCTCCTGGGAATCACTCTCTCTG
>JABHIC010000380.1 GCA_018671205.1 Gammaproteobacteria bacterium | reverse complement strand
CCAAAGGAGAGAGACAGACCTCACTAGCCACAACCCCTTTCGGCAAACTGCCGGCTTGCTCCATCCACTCCTGAAGATCACCACACTCAGATTCTTTGACCCACTCCAGAAACGCAAAGAGTATCTGCCGTTCACCAGTAGAAGCTCTCCTTAAAGCCCTATTTACAACCTTCTCCGCACGCTCTCCTGACACATAATTCCGCATCCCTTTACGAATTCCATATGTGGGACGATGCCCCGTCAATGCCTCAGCGACAGCCAGCGCTAGCAACAGGTCTCCTCCCTCCTGGACCATCTGATTCTGTAACTGCAGCGTATAGGTTGAGACCAGCGCCCTCCGACCACTCTGAACCATGTACAGTGATAGTGGTATCAGATAGGCAAGGGTTTTACCAATCCCGGTCTCCCCTTCCAGCAAAGTCAGTGATGTCTGCGTTCCAGTTTCACCTGTAATCAGCGTTCTGGTAAACCTATTGGCATAATCAATCTGCAGTGGATTTGGGAAATAGTCTGGGAGCAAGGTGGATAACACGCCACCCTCACAGAAGGCTCGGTCGACTAAAGATAAGAGGCTCTCCATCAACCAAACATGAAGACTTGTTGGCTATCCCGAGTAAATACAATGTAGCAACCCCCCCCATCCGTAAACTAACAAATCTGTTGCTTCAACCATTCGCACACTATAACATCAGCGTATCTCATTTAGAGTTCATTGTGTTTTTAGCCGCTTCTCCGATGAGTTGTGGCCAAATGGTATACAGTACAGATGGGATTGAAGCTCACCTCTTCCCGTAATGGGGTTATCGATGTAACCATGTACCTATTATTGAATAGAACACATTTCCCATAAGGGATTATCGACTTTGACACTCTATTGATGAGAAGCTGCTTCCCACTTATGGGATTATCGAAGTAATGATGTTTGGGTTATTCGTACACTACTCCATTCCCCAACAGGCGGGGATTAAATGGGGCCCCCAGCCCAGACTACACGGCCTAATATCTTCAGCTCTTTGTAGTCACTGACTGACAAAATCTGTTCACTATAGGCATCATTATCCCCTGAAACCCGAATTGTCCCATTCAACAGGAGCTCAATACGGCGTGACACCCAACGTCCTTCCAGCTCAAACAGATAAATACCTGAGTCATCCCACTGTTTACGTGAGATATCCACTACAACTAGATCACCCTTTTTTAATAGCGGCGACATTGCATCATCCGTAATAACCTGACTAACCAGGAAATCTTGATTTTCTGCAAGTACGCCGACCCAATCAAGATTGAGGCCAATCAGGCAGCTGCTTATCCCTTCTTCATCGTCAGGCTGATAAGGCAGCGCGGTAAGTACTGCGTCATTAACCGGTTGCTGATTGCCTACCGCCAGCCATTCGACAGAACAGCCCCCCACTGTAGCCAGCACAGCCAATCGATCCAATGTTGGATAGGTATCACCATGTATATAGTTACGGATCACGCCTTCTGAGAAACCACTTTTGCGTGCAAAGCTGCGGACACTTTCCTCCCCGATCACCGCCAACAGCCGACTTGAAAAGCCTTCAATTCTACAATTCACCGATAACACCATCAAAACGCCCCAAGCCAAAACATGTTTGAGTGCGCATAATTATGTTATACTATGATTTATATGCGCAGTTTTTCCATATAAAACAACAACAAAGAGGCATTCTACTCCATACGGTTCTCAATATGTTGATTTACACCCACTCAATCGAGGCAGTCGACTTCTGGTATCAACACTTCGGCTACAGAATGATTCCGCGAGAACCGCTTGATGACGGTGTCACGCGTACCTGCCTGAGCTGTGGTAGAGAAACTGATACTCCCTTCATGATGGGTAAGAAGAGCGAGAATCGTTACAAGTGCCATGCCTGCTACTCCTATAGCTGTGGAGCACCAAAACTGGGGATCCGTACGCTAACGGGAAGCATTGTTCTGGTACGCCCCAACAACAAAAGCCGTCTAATAACGCGCCCAGTCAGTCAGCCGTATGACTGGGTCATTAATAAAGAAGAGGTTGGAGGAACAATAGTTTGGACTGGGTCTTTTTTGCTTAACCTCCCTCCTCCACCCTACCTATTCGTCCACCTCAATAAAAACCGCGACCTTCAACGACTACGCATTACCCATGGCCCAGACACCCTCTACTACTGTAATGGCGATGCCTTCCCTGTAGACCTTCCCCTGATTCACTCATTGGCTGAAAAATTGTTGCCGGTACGCAGCTCCTGGGCCAGATTACGCCAGCTGTTACTGCAGGAGCAATTTGTGAGCCAGGATCCATTCCAGAAACCTGAGCGGCATCCAGAGCTGACAAAACTAGAAAGCGAGCAGCCTGAAATTGTAGAAATTTTACGAAACTTCCCCCCCGGAAGAGGTCACTGGATGGCATTGAACTGCATATTCAAACAACAACTATTCCAGGAGAAAAACTGTTGAATCACTACCTCTACGAAACCAGCTTTCTCTATCCTAACCACAATCTCTACAAACTCCATCAAGCAATTTGGGGTCGAATTTTAAAACGAGATGCCGAGGATAAAAGAGATTTTCTCTACAGCTTTGTAGAGCCCGACTTTCACTCCGGTCTGATGGTTACCGTACGTAGCAGTCGTATTCCAGAGACAGCCCCCAAAAGGCGGTTAGATATCCCTAGCAGTGACCGTCCACTCCCTTTCTCACTGCGTGCCAACCCGACTCAACAGGATGAGCACAGAAAACATCGTGGAATCTTTGGTCAAGACTCTCTCAATGCGTGGTTGCAACGACAGGGTGAGCACCATGGATTTACTATCAATAATGCTCGCTCTACTCAGCGCTGCACAACCATCAAACGTACCGGCTGTCGACCAATCATGTTCAATGATGCACTTTTTATCGGCACACTACAGATCATACAACCCTCTCTGTTTAACAACGCTATGGAGAAAGGAATAGGACGCGCCCGAGGATTCGGTTACGGCATGCTGATGCTAACCCACAGGAGACCGTTATGAACCATCAACAACCTGACCACTCCACAACCTGGATATTGGATGGATTCATCACCGCAGAGTCACCATTGGTTACTACACTTCCAAACCTGAAGAGTTCACGCCGCAGCAATCTTCCCTCTCCGTTGCCAAGAATATCAATCTACACTGAGAGTGGATTAGAAGAGACCATCTACTTCCCTGGATCCGGTATACGAGGAAAACTGAGACGCTGTGCGCGAGATCTTGTGCGTGCAATGGTCATGGAAGAGAGCGGTAACCCAACACCGTTCAGCATCATGACCCACTACTATCTCACTCTCGGTGGCATTAAAGATAGTGAACCAGAACGCCGACAGGATGTCACAAGAGTCGAAACTTTACGTAGGGAGAATCCACTGATT